>NZ_MAYG01000023.1:0-300000 GCF_001684965.1 Chryseobacterium arthrosphaerae
TCCCATTCCGAACACAGAAGTTAAGCCCACCAGCGCCGATGGTACTGCTAACGCGGGAGAGTAGGCCGCCGCCAGTTTTTATTTTATTTTTAAAAATCCTTTATCATAACGATAAAGGATTTTTTTTGTTTTATATCCAAAGAAGCTCTCAGCGGACTTCTTTATTTTTAATGGAATTTATTCTTTTTGATGAGAACGGGCTAAAGCCCGTCCCTATTGAATACTTTGTGGCTTAATACTCCTATTATCCCTTACTCTCTTTTATCCCAATTCCAATCCTGATCCTGTTCTTTTTTTAATTCCGGATTGCTCATTACTCATTACTCATTACTCATTACTAATCCCCCATACCCTAGCCCCGATAGCAGCGGTTACCCCGCAGCACAGCTGGAAGAGCAGAGGATTTAAGCGTAGCAGCGTACAGGCGTGAGGAGTATGAGCGGATAGCGGGATTAAGCTCCTGAAAATACACATTGAGAATTATTGATAATAAAAAACGCCTCAATTGCTTATTGAGACGTCTTTTAATTATCTTTTATAGGATTACTTATACCTGAATTACTCCTAAGTTGAATTTCTCAGTAATAGGGGCATGATTAGCCGCTTCTATTCCCATAGAAATCCATTTTCTTGTATCTGCCGGATTGATGATGGCATCGGTCCATAATCTTGCGGCAGCATAGGTAGCTTCTGTTTGTTTCTGATATCTTTTTGAAATGGTATCCAGAATTTCGTTGTGCTCTTCTTCAGAGATCTCTTTTCCTTGTTTTTTCAATGTAGATTCCTGGATCTGCGCCAATACTTTTGCAGCCTGTGCTCCTCCCATTACTGCTAAATCAGCCCATGGCCACGCAACGATAAGTCTCGGATCGTAAGCCTTTCCGCACATAGCATAGTTGCCTGCTCCATAAGAATTCCCTGTAATGATCGTAAATTTAGGAACTACAGAGTTTGATACGGCATTTACCATTTTTGCTCCGTCTTTGATAATTCCGCCGTGCTCTGATTTTGAGCCTACCATGAATCCGGTAACGTCCTGAAGGAAGATCAAAGGAATTTTTCTTTGATTGCAGTTGGCAATAAAACGGGTTGCTTTATCTGCTGAATCGGAATAGATTACACCGCCGAACTGCATTTCACCTTTACCGCTTTTTACCAGTTTTCGCTGGTTCGCTACAATTCCTACAGACCAGCCGTCAACTCTTGCCGTAGCACAGATGATGCTTTTCCCGTAATCCGGTTTATATTCTTCATATTCGGAGTTATCCACAAGACATTTAATAATTTCATAGGTATCGTACTGCTCAGCTCTGGAAACCGGCATGATTCCGAAGATGTTTTCCGGATTTTCTTTTGGCGGGAAACTTTCTATTCTGTCGAAGCCTGCTTTTTCAGTACTTCCGATAGACTTCATGATATTTTTGATTCTGTCTAAAGCATCTTTATCATCTTTAGCCTTATAATCGGTAACACCTGAAATAGAGCAATGTGTAGTAGCTCCTCCCAATGTTTCATTATCAATACTTTCACCGATAGCCGCTTTTACAAGATAGCTTCCGGCAAGGAAAATAGATCCGGTTTTATCAACGATCATTGCCTCGTCACTCATAATAGGAAGATAAGCTCCTCCGGCTACACAGCTTCCCATTACAGCAGAAATCTGGATGATTCCCATTGAACTCATCTTAGCATTGTTTCTGAATATACGTCCGAAATGCTCTTTATCCGGAAATATCTCATCCTGCATAGGAAGGTAAACACCGGCAGAGTCTACAAGATAGATGATCGGAAGTTTGTTTTCCATGGCAATTTCCTGGGCTCTCAGGTTTTTCTTTCCGGTGATCGGGAACCAGGCGCCAGCTTTTACTGAAGCATCATTGGCCACAACAATACATTGTCTTCCGGAAACGTAGCCAATCACTACAACCACTCCTCCGCTAGGGCATCCACCATGTTCTGCATACATTTCATAGCCTGCAAATGCTCCTACTTCTATGGAATCCGAATCTTTATCAAGAAGATAGTCTATCCTTTCTCTGGCAGTCATTTTACCTTCATCACGAAGCTTCTGAAGCCTCTTTTCACCGCCTCCTTTTTTAATTTCTGCGAGCAGGCGATTTATATCTGATAATTTCAATCTGTTCTGATCTTCCCGTTTGTTGAATTCGATGTCCATAAAATTTCAATTTTTTACGCTTAAAGATACTATTTTTATGAGGAATATGGATTGGATATAAAACAAGTGTTTAATACTTTGGTTTCTAGTAATTTGTGAAATTTTTAACAAAAAAATGTTTTTTAATAATTTATATTTTTTCTAACTTTACATCAGAGTAACAGAGGTGATATTCTCTGCTAAATACTCAGTTCCTAGTTTATTTTTTTAATAGTTTATTATTTGAAGGCCCTGAAAGTTTAACAAATTTTCAGGGTTTTTTTGTGGCCTGTAATACTTTCTGTATTCTATATAGTAAGGTTAGTGGGAGGATTTTTATATTCAGTATTTTTACAGGAATGAAGCCGACTTTTCCCTGAACTTTAAAAAGTTTTGCTTCCCTTCTTTGACCTGTTTTTTAGAAAATTAATAAAACAGATCCTGAATTAGTAAGTAAAACTATATAAAAAAGGTATTTGTCATTTTTTATTAATTTAAATTTGATTTTTTTATAAGATTTGTAAAAGCCTATTTGTAAATTTGCACATCAAAATTCAAAGAAGATAGGTTATGCATAAATTGGCGCTTTTCAGATTGCACTTAATAGTATTTTTATGGGGTTTCACTGCAATTTTAGGAAAACTGATTCATGCCAATGCCCAGATTCTGGTATTTTACAGAATGCTGTTTGCTGCTGTTTTCCTTTTTGTATTCATCAGGGTATTTAAGAAAGAAAGCATCAGGGTTTCCAAAAAAATATTCTTCCAGCTGGCAGGAATAGGAGTGGCAATGGCACTTCACTGGTATTGCTTTTTTTATTCAATCAAAGTTTCCAATGTGTCCATAGCATTAAGCTGTCTGTCGTTATCCACACTTTTTGCTTCGATCCTGGAGCCTGTGATTTTTAAAAGAAAAATTGATGTTTCGGAAGTCGTTATGGGAACCGTCATTGTAGCCTGTATCTTATTGATATTTAAAACAGAGTTTCATTTTAAAGAAGGTATCATCTACGGAATCCTATGTGCCGTTTTCGGAACTATTTTCTCGGTGTTTAACGGTAAGATGTTTGGAAAAACCAGTTCAGAGAATATTATATTTTATGAAATCTTCTGCGGTTGGTTCGTTTTAATGCTATTTTATCTGCTTTCAGGCCAAATTTTTCAAATGAATGAAATAAACTACAGGGATCTGGCGTTAATATGCTTGTTAGCAAGTGTTTTCACTGCTTTTCCGATGCTGGAATCCGTGAATTTAATGAAGTATATATCACCTTTTACGCTAATTTTAACAGTTAATTTGGAACCTGTCTACGGAATTATACTAGCTTTTTTTATCTTTGGGGAATCAGAACATATGAGCCCTATATTTTATATTGCTTCAGGTGTTATGATACTGGCAATCATTGCAAACGGATTAATTAAAGCCAGGAAAAATAAAAACTTTAACTAAGCATCAAATTTATATGATGAAAAAATATTTTTTACTTGCATTTTCACTGCTCTTTGGGATTTCTCAATCTCAAATTGTCAGAAAGTATTCTAATGAATTCTTAAATATTGGAGCAGGTGCAAGAGGTCTGGCTATGGGAGGAGCGGTAATCTCCAATCAGGATGATGTGTATTCCCCTATGTGGAACCCCGCAGGTTTGATGTCTATCGAAAGAGACTGGCAGGGAGCAGCCATGCACGCCGAATACTTTGAATCAATTGCCAAATATGATTATCTGGCTTATGCGAAAGTAATGGAAGAAGGTGTATTTGGCGTTTCGGTAGTGAGACTTGGGGTAGATAATATTTTGAATACCACTCAGATGATCGATTCTGAAGGGAATATAGATTATGATAAAATCACAAAATTCTCACAGTCTGATTATGCTGCCATTCTTTCTTATGCGTTCAGACCGGGAGGAAATCCGAAGCTGGATGTAGGGGTGAATGCCAAGATTGTCTATAGAAATGTAGGGAAATTTGCCAACGGATATGGTTTTGGTTTTGATGTGGGTGCTATTTATAAGGCCGACAACGGATGGAAGTTCGGGGGAATGGTTCGTGATATCACCACTACGGTAAACTTTTGGAGCGTGAATCAGAAAGAACTTTCTACAGTGGTAAACGGGGAAGAATTTAACCCGGCACCGAAAGATAAAATGGAGCTTACGATGCCTAAGCTGAATGTGGGAGCAAGTAAACTGTTTGAGATCAACAGCAGTGTGTATGTATTGCCGGAAGCCGGTATCAATGTAGATTTTGCGAAGACCGCTTCTTTGATTTCAACAGATTTTGCAAGTATCAGCCCGTATGCCGGAGCTGAATTAGGCTACCAGAAAATGATTTTTGTGAGATTGGGGATCAACAGGTTCCAGTCGATTACAGATATAGAAGACCTTAAAAGAAAAGTTTCTTTTCAGCCAAGTGCGGGGATCGGAATACGATACAGAGGGCTTACACTGGATTATGCAATTACCAATTCAGGGATAGGCGGATCTAATTTTTATTCGAACTTCTTCTCGCTGAAACTGGATATGGGAGCATTCAGAAATGATTAAATTGGGAAAAATGAAAAAGATTTCAGTGTTGGTGTTGGCAATTTGCTCAACAGCCGTTTTTGCACAAAAAGTGTCAGATTATAAATATGTGGTGATTCCTGAAAAGTTTCAGACCTTTAAAAACAGCAGCTTTGGACTGGAAGCGTCTTTGGCCAAAGCATTAAAGGGAAAGAAATATGAAGTTTTAACGGAAGCTATGGACACGTGGCCTGCTGAAGCAAGAGATAACTCATGTAATGTAGTAAATGCTGAAGTCATCAATGATAAAAGCTTATTTACCAATAAAGTGATCTTACAGTTTAAAGATTGCAGCAAAAAAGTGATTTTTGAATCCAAAGGGCGTTCAGATATCAAAGAATTCGAAGAAGGATTTGCTGATGCTTTAAAACAGGCTTTAACAACGGTAGGGAATTCCAGCCCGGTTGCCATGCTGCCGGCCCGTACTTCAGAGGTTACTCAGAACGTTCAGAAAACAGTTTCAGAATCACCGGTGTCTTCAGCTGCTCCGTCGGCTAATATCTATTCCAATGGGAAATCAGAACTTCAGAAAATCCAGGTGGATAACAGTCAGTTTATTTTAGCAAGTTCCGGAAGCTCTGTACCATTTGCTGTTTTTAAAACAACATCCAAAAAAGATGTTTTCATCGTGAAACTTGCTGATGGTAATACAACCATAGGATATTTTGAAAACGGTAATATTGTAATAGATATACCGCAGGCAGATGGAAGATCTTCGAAAGAAGTTTTTAAAGGAAAATAAATTATAAAATCAATAATCAATATAAAAGGCTCTTCAAAAAAGAGCCTTTTACGTTATATATGCTGATGTGTTTTTCATTTTTTGGATATTTAAGGAGACAACTGCTTTTTTGATTTAATAAAATAAATCATTCTACAACATGGAAAAAAGGTGATGGGATTATATTAACAGAAAAATTTTCATAGTATTATTGTTATTAGTTAATAATACTAATTTACATAAAATTTACAAATAATAATATTATTTTTAAAAATATTTATTTATTTGAGTGTTTTGTTGTGATTTTTATGTAAAAACGTTGGTGTTTTTAACTTTTAGTCTCTCTTAATTGAATTAAAAATAATGCCTGAAGCCCTATAAAATCTTTGTTTTATTGGAATTGCTAATGAGCGTTGAAAAACTCCCAGATTACCTTTGCTTTGCTTTTTCCCAGGATTTCTTCCAGCGTTTCCAGATTAGACTCCTTGATACGTTTTACGGATTTTAATCTGGAGAGCAGCAATTCAATGGTTTTTTCTCCTACCCCCGGGATTTCCTCCAGTTCGGATTTTATAGTAGAATTTTTTCTTCGGGTTCTGTGATGCTTTACCCCAAAGCGGTGCGCCTCATCACGTACACGCTGAAGGATCTTCAATGTTTCGGATTTTTTGTCCAGATACAAAGGAATAGGATCTTCCGGGAAGAAAATCTCTTCAAGCCTCTTGGCGATTCCTACAATGGTAATCTTTCCGTAAAGTCCCAGTAGCCTTAAACTCTTTACAGCAGAAGATAGCTGCCCTTTTCCACCATCGATAAGGATCAGCTGTGGGAGACTTTCCCCCTCATCCACCATCCTTTTGTAGCGGCGGTAGATCACCTCTTCCATCGTAGCGAAATCATTGGGCCCTTCTACAGTTTTGGGATGGAAGATTCTGTAGTCAGCCTTGCTGGGTTTTCCGTCTTTGAAAACAACACAGGCAGAAACCGGATTGGTTCCCTGAATATTGGAGTTATCAAAACCTTCAATATGTCTTGGCTCTACAGGCATTCTCAATAATTTCTGCATTTCAGCCATGATTCTGTTGGTATGCCTTTCAGGATCTACGATCTGAACCTGTTTCAGTTTCTCCAGACGGTATTCTTTCGCATTCTTTTCAGAAAGCTCTACGATTCTCTTTTTATCTCCAACCTTCGGAACAATCAGTTTCACATTCGGAATTTCTACCGATAAATGAAAGGGAAGCAGCACCTCTTTAGAATCCGAACCGAATTTCTGACGGATCTCAATCAAAGCTTCCTCCATAATATCTTCATCTGTTTCCTCCAGGATCTTTTTGATCTCTGTAGTGAAACTCTGGATGATATTCCCGTTTCTGATCTTGAAGAAATTGACGTAAGCCGCTGTTTCATCACTGGTCATACCAAAAACATCCACGTCATCAATATTAGGATTTACAACCGTATTTTTAGCCTGATAATCTTCCAGAATATCCAGTCTTTCCTTAATGATCTGGGCTTCCTCAAACTGAAGACCGGAGGCCAGTTTCATCATCTGATTCACCAGATAATCTTTGGCTTTACGGAAATCTCCTTTGATGATCCCACGGATGGCATCTATCTTTTCGTCATATTCCTCTTTGCTTTCAAGATCTTCACAAGGTCCTTCACAGTTTTTGATATGATATTCCAGACAGACTTTGTACTTACCTTCCGCAATTTTTGCAGGTGCAAGATTCAGGTTACAGGTTCTGAGTTTATAGATATGCTTGATGGTGTCCAGTAAAATCTTTGCAGGTCTTACCTTTGCATAGGGACCATAATATTCCGATCCATCCTTGATCACGTTTCTGGTCAGGAAAATTCTCGGGAAATCTTCGTTTTTGATACAGATCCAGGGATAAGTCTTGTCATCTTTAAGCATGACATTATAGAAAGGCTTATGTTCTTTGATCAGGTTGTTTTCCAGTAAAAGGGCATCATATTCACTGTTCACAATGGTCGTTTCCAGACGCTGGATCTTGCCCACCATTATTCTGATTCTGTATCCCGAAAGATTTTTATTAAAATAGGAGAGTACCCTCTTTTTCAGATTTTTAGCTTTGCCTACATACAAAAGCTGTTCGTTTTTATCATAATAACGATAAACGCCGGGTTCAGATGGTAAGGTTTTGAGCTGTAATTCTAAAGAAGGATTCATATAACAAAATTAAGCAATCTTTCCCTATTTAAAAAAAGAAAAACCTGCATCTTAATCTGCAGGTTTATATTGTATAATGGAGTCTTTTGAATTATCCGTTTGTCATGGAAGTATATTCGTTTACCAGGAAGCTTAAATAATCCCATTCCACGGAATTTTTAGGATACTTTTTCATGAATTCCTGATTATCTCCGAAAAGGAAATCATAGTTGTCTTCAAAATCATCTTTATGAAGCCAGATTACCTTATCCCCTTTCTTTACATAATAAGATTTGATCACACCACCACCCAGCTGAGGAGAGCCCATGACAGAGAATCCTGTTGTTTCTTTAGCTCTTGGATCATGGTAAACGGAAATAATATCATCAAAACCAGGGTTGATCACCTGCATCAGAAATTCCTTTTCATCCTTTTTATTCTTTAAGGAAACCGTCTGGTTGACAAAATAAATCCTGTCATTATTGGTTGTCTTTGTCAGTTTTTTCGTTCCGTAATTTCTGATGTTTCCCATATACTTGGCCACTTTTGCAAATTTTTCTGCATTGCTTGGGTATACATACATTTCATTGATCTGATCTGCATTGAATATAGCATTCTTTTTGGTCACACTGTCTTTGATGGCCACTTCGTAGATCTGTCCCTTTTTTGTTTCGATCTTGTTACAAAACCCTTTGTAAGTGGTTCCGTCCTTTAAAATGATGGTAGATGTTTTTTTGGGTGATGGAGTATTAAAGCCTTCATTGAAAAGATAAGTCTCCATTTTTTTGATGTCTTCCTTTGAGTATTTTACTTTCTGTGCGAAAGCTGTGGTACCGGCAATGCATAAAGCAAGCAGTAAAGATTTCAGTCTCATGTTTATTGTTTTTAATTTTCGGGGGTAAAAATAATAAATTAATTCGCTTCTTTTTATAAAAATATGGAAGCGTGAAATTTAGTTTCTCCAATTATCGTTAAATGCTTAATTTTAAGGAAATTTTTTAGAAATGATATACGGAGTAGACGTTTTTACTTTCCATGATGTTCTGGAAATATGTAAAAAACCTAATAAAGCCAAGCTGAACAAAGCTGCAAAAGAACAGATCTTAAAATCTCAGAAAAACGTACAGAAAATAGTAGAGTCCGATCGATGTGTTTATGGAATCAATACCGGATTCGGACCACTGTGCGATACCAAAATATCAGCTGATGAAACAGCACTGCTACAGTATAACCTTATTATTTCTCATGCAGTAGGAGTAGGAAAGCCTATTGATAAAGAACTTTCCAAAATCATGATGATCGCCAAGGTACATGCATTGTCAAAAGGATTTTCAGGAGTTTCTCTGGAAGTGATCGAGAGAATGATCCTGATGCTGGAGAAAGATATTATTCCTGTGGTGCCTGAACAGGGATCTGTGGGAGCTTCCGGTGACCTTGCTCCATTAGCGCATCTTGTATTGCCTTTACTTGGATTAGGACAGGTTTGGGAAGGAGATCAGGTTTCCGATACCTTGGAGGTTTTGGAAAAGCATAATCTGGAACCGTTAGCTTTAGGCCCTAAAGAAGGATTAGGATTAATCAATGGAACGCAGTTTATTTTGGCCCATTCCATTAAAGGATTGGAAAAATTTGAATATCTGCTTGACCTTGCCGATATGACTGCTGCAATGAGTATTGAAGCCTATAGAGGTTCTGCAAGCCCTTTCAAAAAAGAACTTCACGAGATCAGACCTTTTGAAGGAAGTAAAAAAGTGGCGGCAAGAATGCTTAAATTCTTAAAAGGATCAGAAAATTTGAAAGCTCATGAAGACTGTGAGAGAGTTCAGGATCCTTATTCCATGAGATGCGTGCCACAGGTTCACGGAGCAAGCAGAAATGCATTTGAGCACCTTAGAAACATGGCAGAAACGGAATTGAATTCTGTGACCGATAACCCAATCGTATTAAGTGCAGAAGAATCTATCTCGGGAGGAAACTTCCACGGACAGCTGATGGCTTTACCATTAGACTATGCGACACTGGCTGCTGCTGAATTAGGAAATATTTCAGACAGAAGAAGCTATTTACTGCTGGAAGGAAAATACGGACTTCCAAGATTATTGACGGAAAGCTCAGGATTAAATTCAGGATTTATGATTCCGCAATATACTTCTGCAGCTTTGGTAACAGAGAATAAAACATTATGCTTCCCGGCATCGGCAGACTCTATTCCTACAAGTTTAGGACAGGAAGACCACGTTTCTATGGGAAGTATCTCCGGAAGAAAGTTCAATCAGGTTCTTGGAAACCTGGTCAATATCTTATCCGTTGAATTAATGTTTGCAGCCCAGGGGCTGGAATTCAGAAGACCTTCCAAATGTTCTAAAATTATTGAAGAGAACTTTGCCATCCTTCGTTCTAAAGTGGCTAAACTTGAAGACGACAGGCTGATCGGTAAAGATATGCTGGCTATTGCTGAACTGATCAACGAAAGAAAATTCGTTGTCAACTAAAACATACAACAAAAGCTTCCGGAAAGGGAGCTTTTTGTTTTTCATTAATCTTTAAAATATAAAAAATGAAAATACTCAGAACAGATTCTGATCATCCTGATTTCCGGACTCTTATAAAATCCCTCGATGCTACCCTGGCTGAACACAATGGTGAGGCCGATGACTTCTTTGCTCAGTTTAATACAATAGATGCCATTAAAAACTGTTTGGTGGCTTATGTTGATGATACACCGGCAGCTTGTGGGGCATTCAAACCGTTCTCAGAAGACACGGTAGAGATCAAGAGAATGTTTACAGGTCCTGGATTCCGTAAAAGAGGATTAGGAGCAGCCGTGGTGAAAGAACTGCAAACCTGGGCAGCAGAATTGGGCTATCAGAAAGCAGTGCTGGAAACTTCTAAAGATCTGACTCCTGCGATTTCCGTTTATGAAAAAAACGGGTTTTACAAAATTCCCAATTACGGTCAATATATAGACGTTGACAGCAGCGTTTGCTACGAAAAAGTTTTGTAACCGGGAAACAGAAATTTTATTAAAAAAATAAGACATTTCCTGACTTTGGCTTTTGCTGTGAATACACAGATTTTTCTGTTATTCAACTGTTAAATTATAAATTCTCCCGTTCTACCGGAGATAAAATCCTTCTTCAAAAGATTTTTAAAGATCAAAACCTATGTCTCTATGTTGTTGAAAAAAAACAACATAGAGACATAGTATTTTTATTCCTTGTTCCTGGCAGAATTCAGATTATTAATATTCATGTAATGCTAAATTCATTATTTTAAAGGTTGTAATTCCCGGCAAAGTGTTATATTGTGATACCAATCAAAATGAAAACATATGAAAAAAACTGTATTCCTCTTAGCAATATTTTTTGCTTTAAACTCTTGTAACAGAGAAGAACTTCAGAATGAAAATTCAAAAATAGAAATGGCTCAGAAAGATCCGCTGACCGAAAAGCAGATCAATGAAAGAATCAATCAGGCCATCAAAACGGACGGAAGCTTCAACTGGAAAAATGAATCGGATCATTTCGTATGGAGTGCTGTTTTCCGCGGAAACAGAATGGTATCCATAGGATTCGGTTCTTCTAAAGATGATTTTGACCGCAGCAAATCTCCGAACAATCAGGAAATGGAAAAGGAACTTTTATCGGTCATTAAAAAATATGAAGGAAAAGACGAAAGAAACTTTATTCTGCTTTCTGACCGGTATCTGAACCAGATGGATGTCATTATTGAGAAAGAAGAAACGATTGCTGCACTTCGCCAGATGAAAACAGTCCGTTATCTGGAGCCGGGAGACTATCATTATTTTGAAAATGAAAGCAAATACAATACGGCAGAGAAATCTTCAGGCAGCGGTTCATCAGGATGTGGATTTTCATCAACAGCTTTAAATACGGCAGATTATACTTCTACCACTCCGGGTGCCAAAATACCGTGGGCTTTTGCCAAACACAATATTCCTGATGCGTGGAGCTATAGTACAGGAGCCGGTGTTACCATCGGCCTGATCGATACGGGAGTTTCTCCAGAACAGGTATTGCTTGGGGGAAGCTTTAATAACGGAGCTTCTTCGGGAAGGACCATCAGCAAACTGGGAGTGTATAACTCAGACGGTTCGGGAGATCAGTGCGGCCATGGAACCAAAATGGCCTCTGTGATGGCTGCTCCGAGAAACAATGCAGGATTGCCTGTAGGCGTGGCTTATAATGCCAACCTTATTGCTTACAGGGCAGCTGCAAACGTTGTGCTGGAGACATCCAGTGAACAGACTGCGGTGAAAACAGCTTTTACTGAACTGGGAAATAATTCTAATGTGAAAATCATCTCTATGTCAATGGGACACATCTTTTCGGTGGGAAAGATTGAAGATGGTGTAAAATATGCGTATTCTAAAGGGAAACTTATCTTTTGTGCCGGTGGAACCTCTACCAGCTTTACAAACTTTGTAGGAGTGATCTTCCCGGCATCAATGTCAGAAACGCAGGCAATCACAGGAGTAAAAGAAGGAACTTCCAATCAGAAATGTGATGTTTGCCATTCCGGAAGCCAGATCGATTTTACCTTCCAGATGGAAAGAGCTTCAGGAAATACTGTTCCGGTTTTAAGCTACTATAACGGCCAGGCTGATTATGTGGGTGGTTCTTCAGTAGCTACAGCCGCTACAGCAGGAATTGCAGCTTTGGTCTGGGCTAAAAATCCGTCATGGACAAGAGAGCAGGTACTGAATAAAATGAGACAGGCGGCTACTTATTATCCAACTGCGAATTCCAGCTACGGTTATGGAAATATCAATGTTTTAAAAGCAGTACAATAGTACATTCATTCCATTATAATAAAGGGAACAGTTCATCTGAGCTGTTCCCTTTTTGTTTTTAATAAGGAGCATAAACACATAGGAGCTGACTTCCTAAAAATCTTTATAGTAAATAAATTATATAGAAATAACTTGTCCTGTGTGGTTGTTTTAATTTATCCAATCCTTACACTGGTCATACTTAAGGAACCCCCAATCAGCTCATCATTAAATAAAGACAGTTCTTCAGACTGATCTTTCAGTCCCAGCGTATAGAGTAGGGGCAGATAATGATCTGGAGTAGGAACGGCATACTGCAAAGATGTTCCTTGCTTCTGATAATCGATAATGTTCCGGAAATTTCCATCCAGAAGCCAGTTGTTGGTTTTTTCTCTTGCTTCTACAGCCCAGTCCCATCCGGCTCCTACGGTATTGATATTTTTCCAGTCGATCATACGGAGATTATGAACAATGTTTCCGCTTCCTATGATCAGAATTCCTTTTTCACGGAGCTTATTCAGCCTTTTAGCCAGATCATAATGATATTGCGGAGGCTTGGTATAGTCTATGCTTAGCTGGATGACAGGGATATCTGCATCAGGATACATATGTCTGATCACAGACCAGGCACCATGATCTAATCCCCAGCTGTGATCTTCTTCCACTTCAATCGGCAAGAGAAGTTCAGCCGTTTCATGGGCCAGTTCCGGACTTCCCGGGGCAGGATATTGTACCTCAAAAAGCTCTTTGGGAAAACCGTAGAAATCATGGATGGTTTTAGGCATTTCCATTGCGGTGACAAAAGTTCCCGGAGTATACCAGTGTGCAGAGATACAAAGAATAGCATTAGGCTTAGGAATCTCTGTAGCTGCCTTACGGAAGCCCTGTACAAATTGATTTTCTTCAATAGCATTCATGGGAGAGCCGTGTCCCAGAAACAGGACGGGCATTCTTTGTGTGCTGTTGAAGCCTTCACTTATATTTTGAAGATCATTAAGATTCATAATGAATGAAGATTAAAATTTTTTTAAAAAACACTGGAGTTTAAAGCTAAAGTATCCCTTTCGGCAAGGACTGTTGGCTTAAAAAACGTAAGTGCTTCAATAGAGATCAAAAACAAAGGGTTCAGGGTTTTAGTAAAATCCCTGAACCCTTTATTATGTATGTTAAAAATTATGCTTGTTTTACAAACTGTAATTCACCGGCAATTTTTACATCATCACTTACCATTACACCTCCTGCTTCCAGCGCTGCATTCCAGTTCAGTCCAAAATCTTTTCTGCTGATCTTTCCTTCAAAAGAGAAACCTGCTTTGGTATTTCCCCATGGGTCTACATTGATTCCTCCGAAGTCTACATCAAGCGTTACAGGCTTTGTAATCCCGTTGATCGTAAGGTTTCCGATCACCTGATCGTTCAGCTTCTGAGATTCGAAAGTAATGGTTGGATGAGCTTCGCAATTGAAGAACTCAGCAGACTTTAAGTGGTTGTCTCTGTCTGTATTATTGGTAAATACAGAATCTGTCTGGATTGTAGCAGTAGTTTTTGCGTTGGTAAAAGTATCATCTTCAGCTTCAATTTCTGCATTGAAGGTTCTGAAGTTTCCTTTTACGTTAGAGATCATCATGTGCTTTACTTTGAAAGTAATTTCACTATGTGTTGGGTCTAGATTCCATTTTGTTGCCATTGTATTGTGTATTTTGTTATTGTTAATGATGCAAATTTAGAACAGAACGACTATACAAATCATTGATATAGGATAAGAAATGCATCTGTAATCCCCAATAATGAATTACCATCAATGCAGCCGGCATTTCAGGGAGCTTTTTCCCGCTATCCACTCATACTCCTCGCTCCTGTGCGCTTCCATCACCTCATCCCATCTGTTATCCGTTTCATGCTGCGGGGTAACCGTTACTATTGGGGCTAGGGGGAACTTCTTCCCATATATCATTTGTCATTGCCAGGGATCAGATAATCTTTACCGAAAACAGGCGGTGATCAGTTTCATCGGAGATAAAATCCTTTTACAACAGGGTTTTAAAGCATTTTGTGATTCCCGGCAGCTTCCGTTCAATTCTAGTATTAAGTTAAGAAATAATTTCCTTCAGTTTATTAATTTCATTTTATGAATGTTTTATTTTAACGTTTCTTAACGGATGGTTTTTATTTCTTATTTTTGAGGGATTCAATTTTATACAATGAAATTACATAGATTTTCTTTATTGATGCTGGTTCTGGGAGGTTCAGTATGGGCCCAGACCCAGAAGTTTACCATGGCGGAGGCTGTAAATGGAATGAGAACCAACCTTGCAGTGAAAAATATTTCACAGTTTTCATGGGCTGCAGACAGCAAATCCTATATTCAGGCAGTAAAAGGCGGATATCTGATCACTGATCTGAAAACCAATAAACAGGATACCCTGGTATCTTTGTCACAACTGAACAGACAGTTTTCCAGTGACAAGCTGAAGGCTGTTCCTGCCATTAAATTTACCGGGACATCTCAGGGATATTTCAGCACAGCAGGGAAAATGTCGTGGATCGAGAAATCAGGAAACGACTGGAAAGTAAAAAATACGGCTTCAATAGACCCGGAGGCTGCCAATATAAAAATGTTGGGTGACGGTCAGACTTTTGCTTTTACAGTAAAGAATAATTTATTTGTCAATAAAAACGGGAAAACCATTGCTGTAACCAATGAAACCAATGAAAATATCATCAGCGGCCAGGCAGTTCACAGAAATGAATTCGGAATTGATACCGGAATTTTTCCCGCTCCGAACTCAGAAAGCATAGCTTTCTACAGGATGGATCAAAGCATGGTAGCCGATTACCCGATCATTGACTGGTCTGTAACGCCTGCCGTAAACCACAATATCAAATACCCGATGGCTGGGCAGACCTCTCATCAGGTAACATTAGGCGTTTTCAATATCAAAACCCAGGCAACCACATTCCTGAAAGTTGAAGGAGAAAAAGATCAGTATCTGACAGCCGTAACATGGAGTCCGGATTCAAAATACATCTTTGTAGCAGTACTGAACAGAGCCCAGAATCATATGAAAATGAATCAGTATGACGCCGCTACCGGAACACTGGTGAAAACCTTATTCGAGGAAACAGACAGCAAATACGTAGAGCCACAGCGTCCGCTTACCTTCTTTCCGAATTCCAATACAGACTTTATCTGGCAAAGTCAGAGAACAGGATACAATCACCTTTTCCACTACAGTCTGGAGAAAGGGTTGGTAGCACAGATCACAAAAGGAGACTGGCTGGTAACAGAAATCTTAGGATTCAATGAGAAGAAAAAGGAAATCTATTTTACATCCACTAAAGAAACTCCTTTAGAAAGACACCTGTATAAGATCAACTGGACGAATTTCAAAATGCAGAGACTGGATTCCGCAGAAGGAATGCATGCCGGAGTTCTGAGCAACGACGGAAATTATATTTACGATGCCTACAGCAATGCCAATACTCCAAGAGTTGCCAATATCATAAATACCGCTAATTTAAAATCTACGAATATCCTTACCTCTGAAAACCCATTAAAGAACTATCAGAGACCCGAAATTAAAAATGTAGAATTAAAAGCTGATGACGGAACACCATTGTACGGAAAGATCATACTTCCGACGAATTTTGATCCCAACAAAAAATACCCTACAATCGTTTATCTGTACAACGGGCCTCACCTACAGCTGATCACCAATACTTTCCCGGCGTCAGGAAACCTCTGGTATGAATATATGGCTCAGAACGGATACATCATCTTCACAATGGACGGAAGAGGTTCTGCCAACCGTGGGATGAAGTTCGAGCAGGCTGTTTTCAGAAACCTGGGAACAACGGAAATGAATGATCAGATGAAAGGAGTAGACTATTTAAAATCGCTTCCTTATGTAGATGCTGAGAAGATGGGAATTCATGGATGGAGCTTCGGAGGATTTATGACCACCAGCTTTATGCTTCGCAAACCCGATGTCTTCAAAGTTGGAGTCGCTGGAGGCCCTGTCATCGACTGGAGCATGTATGAGATCATGTACGGAGAAAGATATATGGACACTCCGCAGGAAAACCCACAGGGATATGCCACAGCAAACCTTCTGGATAAAGTTCAGAATCTGAAAGGTAAATTACTGATGATTCACGGGGCACAGGATGATGTTGTGGTATGGCAGCACTCCATAAAGTTCATCAAATCTGCGGTTGATAACGGGGTTCAGTTAGATTATTTTGTTTATCCGGGACATCCGCATAATGTGATCGGGAAAGACAGGGTTCACCTGATGCAGAAAATCACCGATTATTTTGATCAGTATCTGAAAAAATAAAACACGAAAGCTATCTCATCATGAGATAGCTTTTATTTTAATTATAGGGAAAAGAGCATAATTGCCTTCTGCCGGATCTTTGTATTTATCCTGTTTTTCGGAGCCCTTTATTTTGTTATTTTGGCATTTGATCTTACATTGTCTTACGTACCTTTACCTCCGGAATTTCCCCGGAAGGCACAATAAAGATAGCATTATCACTCACGGAGTCCCCTTCATCCAGATAATAGCCGGCCACGATAGGAATAATAAAACTCTGGTACTTTCCATCTTTAGTATATGCCCAATAGGTTACATTAACATTTTGAGGCTTCAGTTTTAACTCTAATCTTTTTGAAGTAAGTTTAGCACCGGTCGCATTGATACAGTCTAATTCCGCAATTTTAATGTCAGATATTACCTGTGGTGCATTAGACAATCTCACATTATAATTCTTACCTGATTTATTAACCAAAGTTGCAGAGACCTTGTAACGGTCAAAGCTTTTACCACCTACACTGATGGCTTCTTTATTCAGAATATTAAAGGTTATTGCCAAACCGCTGACATCCAATGTCGCACCGTCGGTAATCTTCTGGCCGTAAAACGGAGTTAAAGAAAGAAGAATAAAAAAAAGCGTTAGGAAAGATGATTTTTTCATAATAATAGTAATTAGAATGAATAGGCTTTTGAGGTATTTGATTCAAATATTTTTATGGAATTCGTTTCCGGAGTTTCTTTCGTTGCTTTGATCAAAGATGGGTTTGATGGATATTTACCGTTTGTATGGGTCAGCTTTTTCCAGGCATTGCCGTCCTGAATCCATAGAACTTTCCATCCGTTTTCTGTTTTTGAATCTATCGTAATGGGAGTTCGGGTCACAGTAAATCTGTTAATCAATTTCAGGTCACTATCAAGAAGGGCAAGGCTGCAGCCACCGGAACCGCAGAAATACGGAGTGAAAAAATTGATGAAAATTTCTTTTTTTCCATCATTATTCAGGTCGATCTCTGAGATGTTGAATTTTCTTTCTGCAGGAGCAATGGTCTTTAGATCTTCAGGTTTTAAGTATTGCGAATTGATATAATCTTTTACTTTTAACGCCAGTGAATCTTCGGAGGTTTTTACAGAGTCTTTAATTACCGGAACTGTAGTCTTGGTAGAATCTACGGACTGATCTGATGAAGGTTTTTCAGGTGTTTTACTGCAGTATACTAAAGTAAGCAGTATAGTACAGCTAAGGGATGCATTTAAAATAGATTTTCTCATTGTATATTTTGGGTACATAAATATAATCAGATTCAATTGAAATATGATTATGAATATTCAATAATGTTACCAAAGTACATCCGATACTGAAAATCTTCCCGGTTTTTTTGTTAGCCGGCTAGCTAAATATGGATCGTATTATCAGAATTGATCTGATTTAGAAGTGCATGTAAAAAACAACCGGAAATTTTGAAGCGGCTATATAAACTTACTCATAAAACTCTTTAATTACATAGTTCCCTTTATTGAGCCTGTCAAGTTCTTTCAGCAGATAATACCGGTGCAGAAAACCGGTCAGAACAACTATTTTTTTATGAGGATTTTTTACAGCTGTATTATAGATATTCTGAGCCATCGTCTGATTTCTCAGGTCCCAGAAACCAGACATTAATTTAAATCCTTCTCTGTAGCTTATTTTTTCACCATTAGGTTTAGTGGCAAACCGCTGTGCGAATTCCTTTCTGCTATCTGTGATTTTTATTAAATCCGTATATTGGGCATTCTGCCTTTTTTCAGAAATTTTGTCTGTCGTCTTATTATTGAAATGTTCGGGGGATAATTCTGCTGTTTTCATCAATTCCCTGGTGCTGTTCAGAAAACCTTCATACAGTTTTGTTTCCGCCTGCGACAGTTGTTTTGCTTTGTATAAACTGTCGATCAGTTTTACAGATAAGTTGTCCGCAGGTACCATACCTTTTTCTTTTCTATACTGATTCCTGTTTTCAAAATCAAAAGGAAGTCTCAGGGTTTCGGGATATTTTTTCAGATATAAATTACTCGCTGTAATCTCATTTCCTTTGATGCTTTTATCCGTTTCGTATTCTTTCATTCCCTGGCTGTCCACTTCATGGAGGATCACGTCAGGTTTGATCTTGTTGAGGATATCGAATAATATTTTGGGATGATAATTCGGAACACTGTCATGTATATTTCCGATTACATAGATCTCGGTTTTGTTCTGTGAGAAATAAAAATTAGTAAGCAGAAGTAGGAAAAGCGTCAGGGTGTATCTCATTTTCATAAAGTTATAGCCCTCAAATATAGAGAAGTTTACATCAGTGGCAAAAAGTAAATCGATATCTGCCTGAATCAGTTTCCGATCTTACCAAACATCAATGCTTCTGATTTTCGTTTACCGTAATTTTGTATCACTAAAAACAACAATATGGAATTAGGAATAGGAATGTTCGGAGACCTGGCTTTTGACCAGTCAACCGGAAAATATAGAGATGCAGGAATTAAAATCCGTGAAATACTGGAACAGGTAAAACTGATGGATGAGGTAGGCATTGATGTCTTTGCCATGGGGGAACATCACCGTCCGGACTACGCCGTTTCTTCACCGGAAATGGTATTGGCAGCGGCGGCAAGCATTACAAAAAATATAAAACTGGCAAGTGGAGTTACGGTGTTAAGTTCTTCAGAGCCTGTAAAAGTATATGAAGACTTTTCAACATTGGATCTGATCTCAGACGGAAGAGCGGAAATATTCGTAGGCCGGGGAAGCTTCATTGAATCTTTTCCTTTATATGGATATTCACTCAATGATTATGAACAGCTTTTCGATGAAAAGCTTGAACTCTTATTGAAAATAAATACTGAAGAGAACGTATCATGGTCAGGAAAACTGAGAGCTCCCATGCAGAATCAGACTGTTTATCCAAGAGCCAAAAATGACGGTAAACTGGCTATCTGGAGAGCTGTAGGAGGTACGCCACAATCTGTACTGAGTGCAGCACAGTTGGGAATGCCGTTGGTGGTAGCAATTATTGGAGGAATGCCCATCCAGTTTAAAAACCTGATTGAGTTCTATAAACAGGAATATCAGAAGGCGGGGCATGACGTTTCAAAGATGCAGATTGCCATTCATTCCCATACTTTTGTGAGTGATGACCAGAATGTGGTAGAAGGATATTTCCATACCTATAAATCACAAATGGATAGGATAGGAGCATCAAGAGGATGGGCACCTTATACCAAAATGCAGTATGATGGCGGAAGAAGCAAGGACGGAGCATTATTTATCGGCAGCCCGGCTGAGGTAGCAGATAAAATTGCCTACATGAAGGAGATCTTCGGGATTACAAGATTTATCGGGCACATGGACATTGGCGATCCGGCTCATGATATTATGATGAAGTCTATAGAGCTGTTCGGAAATGAAGTGAAACCTGTGATACAGGGATTGTAATAACAGGTATGAATTTATCCACAAAAGTAACAAAAGTTTTTATGCACTTTAGTTTTTAATGTAACAGGATGATGCAGATGAAGTACACCTTAGTTTTATGAAAATCTTTGATTTTCAACTTCTGTGAACTTATTTATTCAGCATCATTTTAACTTACTTAGTTGAACTGAAGTTTAAAATATAGCTTTTGTTACTTTTGTGGTTTTAAATTAAATAATTTCAATCAGACTTCCCCTTTCCTCATCCTTGATAATCGTAAGGGCCGTAGGAATCTTCTCTTTAAGCTCTTCAATGTGCGAAATAATTCCCACAATTCTGTTTTCCTTCATCAGGTTGGTCAGTGTTTCAAAGACAATATTCACCGACTCTGTATCCTGGGTTCCGAAACCTTCATCAATGAAAAAGAAATTTTTGTCAGCCTGCGCATTCGCCTGAACACTTTCAGCCAGAGCTAAAGCAAGGCTCAGTGATACCTGGAAAGCCTGCCCTCCGGAAAGTGTTTTCACACTTCTGCTTCTGCCTTCGTTGAGGTAATCGATAATTTCAAAATCATTATTTTCATTAAGCTGCAGGCTCAGCTGATTTCTCGTCATTCTGTGAAAACGTACGTTGGCATGATCACAGAGCTGTCTCAGATAGATAGATGAAACATACTGTACAAAACCTGCTCCTTTAAAGAGATTCATCATCAGCTTAAGATTTTCAGCACGTTTCTGAAGTTTTGCAAGCTCTTTCAGAAGGCTTTCTTTTTTGATGTATTCCATTTCCAGACGGTCTATTTCTGCAGTCTTTGTGACCACAGAATCACTGATCTGCTTCTGTTCACTTTGAGCTTCGGTGAATAGCTTTTCGGTTAGAGAGAAGTGTTCATCATCAAATGAGAGACCTTTCAGTTTTATTTCCAGCTCTTCTGTGAATTTCTTCAGCGTTTCAAAATCAATGTTAAACTTCTGAATTGTGCTTCTGTTCTGCTCAATATTGATTTCCTGCAGTAAAATATTTTCAACCTCTTTAAACTCCGTGAAATTCTGTACAGCCAGAGCATTGGCAATACTATTGTTATTTTCTGAAATTTCTTTTTCCAGCTCAGCAATCTGCTTTTCGGTCTGGATTACGATGGTTTTTTGTGCAGCGAGCTGCGGGGCAAGTATTTTTTCTTCCTGTAATGCCTTTTGGTAATTTTCTTCCGTTTCTTTATTAGACAGAACTAATTTCTGATAGGCACTTTCAACCTCTGCTGTTTCCTTTTGCTCATAAGCGGCCCAGGTCAGTATTTTGAGGCCGGATCTGCTGATATTGATCTGTTCTTCCTTGCTGATCTCTTTGCTTTTAAAATCGTCTAATGCAGTCCTGAACTTTTCCAGAAGCTGATTTTCCTTTTCCAGATTTTCCCTTTCCAGGGCAATGTTCCGGTCGGTTTCTTCAATCTTTTTTTCCAGTGCAAAAGAATCGGAGCGCTTTTTTTCAAAGTCATCCTCCTGATCCGGGGAAAACGGCTTCCATGTAAACTGTTGAAGATGTTTTTCAATATCTTTCTGAATCTGAAGCAGGGTGTTCTGCTCAGTGCGGAGCTGTTCTTCAAATATTTTTTTGCGGTCCAGGATTTTGTCAATTTCGGCTTCCTGTTTTTGAATGGTAAGAATCTCTTGCTCAACCGAGGTTATAGTTTCCTGGATTTCCTGCAGTTCATTGTTTACATCCTGAATTTCCACAATATGCGGATGATCCTGAGAACCGCAAAGAGGACAGTTTTCACCATCATGAAGTTCACTGGCAAAACGCGAAAGCTCTTTCTGTACCTTCAGGTGATCCAGTTTCTGGGAAAGCCCTTTTTTCTTTGCTTCTAATGTTTCCTTTCTGGATTTAAAATCTTCTTTAAAATTCTCATGATAGCTGAAAGGCTTTAATTCCTCTGCAATTTCTCCGATCTGTTTCTGATGTTTTCCGATCTTTTCCGTCTGATCGTCATGAGATTTTTTTAAACTTTTCTGCTGGATAAACCAGTTTCCCACTTCAGAAAGCAAAGCCGGATCCAGTTTCTGTTCCTTTAATGCTTTGACATGTGCAGAAAGCTCATCAATCTTTTTTTGAATATTGTCCTTATTCAGGTTGACCTCCTTTACTTTTTCAGACCCTTTTTGAGTCCGTTCCCTTAAGATTTTGATTTCATCATAGAAGGTAAGAATCTGAATGATCAGGTGAAGGTCATTCTCCTGTATTCTGGACTGTTCTAATGCCTTAAACTGAGGCTCAAGAGCTGCAAGCTGATCTTTAAGTATCTGAAATGCCTTTTCGGTTTCCTGTACTATTTTGCTTTGCTGTTCTCTTTCATTCTGCTTGGTTATGATTTCCTTTGAAAGTTTATTTTTCTCTGCAATCAAAGGATTGAAAAGCCTGAAAACACGGTCATACAAGTTGGTCTGTATTTCCAGTGCATCAATGGCGGGCTTCTGTGCAGAGAGTACTCCGAATTTTTCCCGGTTCTGTTTTAAACTTTCAAAATCACTTTTCAGATTCTTCAGCTGTTGATAGGCATCGGTAATTTTTTCCAGTTTTTCATTGGCTTCAGAAAGCTTTTTCTGCTCTTCTGCCAAAAGGCCTTTCTGCGCCTGGATCTTTTCTTCATTGATCTCTTCAAAACCTTTTAGCTGCCCTTCAAGCTGATCAAGCTCAGACCTGTTTTTTACATGAAGTGCCGAAACATTATTCTGCAGATCATAACGCTGCAGGCTGAAGATTTCCTTCATCATATTGGTTCTTTCCGCGGCACCCAGTTCCAGGAATTCTTTAAACTGTCCCTGTGGAATAATGATCGTCCTCTTGAAGTTGGAATAGCTCAAACCTATAATGGCTTCAGCATTCGAATGGTCTAAAGGCACCCACTTATGGCCAATGTGCTCATAAAAAGTAACATTATTAGGTTTTACTTCCTCGAATTTTTTTGAATTCCGTTTAAAATCACGGGTCGCACGGAACAGTTTATTTTCATAATTGATGAAATCAAACTCAATATAAGAGCTGTTTGATTTTAAATTCATCATATTGTAAGCCCTTTTATCCCGCATATTCAGACGTTCGGTTTCTCCATATAAAGCAAATGAGATTGCTTCAAGAACCGAGGACTTTCCGGATCCTACCGCTCCGAAAATACCGAATAATCCGGCCTCAGTAAGATTTTTAAAATCAATGGTCTGGCATTCCTGATAAGAATATAAACCTTCGATAGTTAATTGAACAGGGATCATGGGCTATGCATTTAAAATTTCGTTAAACAAATTCATCAGTTCTTCATTGGCTTCCTGCCCTCCGTTTTTAGATTTAAAATACTCCTTGAACAGTATCTCAATATTCTGATTTAAATTGATTTCATGGCCTTGCTGTTCCGTCAGCTCCCTGTTTTTAACCCTTGGAATAAGGTGAACGATTCCGTTGTGGGACTGATAGAGCAGTCTTCTTTCATCAGCCGTTAAAAAAGTTTCGCTTTCCAGCGTCAGTTCAATGAATGTATTCGGATTTTCTGTGAGCCACTGAACCGTATCTTCAACAGATGAAAATGTTTTTCTTACCAATGTTCTGCCACTACTCAGAGTTTTCTTTTCATACGAAACAGGCTTTCCCGGTTCTGCATCGATAATGGAAACATATTTGGTCTGCCCGGCTTCACTGAAACTGTAACATAATGGCGAAGAAGAATAAATTACCGGTCTTTCTTTTGTACCGATGTTCTGAAAGCCATGCAGGTGCCCCAATGCAGTATACTGGATCTGCTCCGGGATCGCATCGGAGAATATCAGATCAGCATTCCCGATTTTAATAGGTTTCTCACCTTCCGGTTCTTCCAGAATTTCCGCACCCCTTTTATTCATATACAAATGGGCGGTCAGAAGATTGACTCCGGATGCATCACAAAACTCATCCGCAAGTTCCTGCCAGGTCTGTGAAAGTACTTTGTTGATTTCCTCCTCTTTATTTTCTCCGAAATATTCTTTTAAACGGATCTCGTTGGCATAAGGCGTATGCAGAATTCTTAAAGGAAAATCAATATTTTCAATCGCAAGTTCTATAAAGCCGGGTTTCGAGTTCAGAATTCTGAAATGTGCAGAATCCAGCGGCGTGATCTCAGCTTTAGGATGACCGATTAAAATGATTCCACATTCCCGGGCCAACGGATCAGGTGCATTGATCAGGTTCGGGGAGTCATGGTTTCCGGAAATAGCAATCACCGGACGTTTACCATTCAAAGATAAACGCTTCAGGGTCTTATAAAAAAGCTCAACAGCTTCTACGCCAGGATTGAAATTATCAAAAAGATCTCCCGCAACAAGCACAAGGTCTGTGTTTTCCTGATCGGCAATGGCAATGATCTCTTCCATCACCAGGATTTGCTCTTCAAGACGGGAAAAGCGGTCCAGCCGTTTTCCTAAATGCCAGTCGGCAGTATGCAGAATTTTCATAAAGGTTTATCAATGTTTAAAGGAAATATAATGGTATAATTCAGATCCCGGGTTGATCCGGAAACGATTTTGATGCTTCAAAGATAAATGAAGCTGTACTTTTTTTAATACGGTTTACCTTATTTGATCATGAAGTATTTCAGCGAAAAACAATTTTGTAGCTTCAAATCTGATCGGTTATTAAGTAACTGGTTGTACGAAAGAACAATCCTCATTCCTGATGGTCTTCTTTTGTTTTGAAACCTGCCTGGATTTGTTTTAAACGTGCTTTCCTTTCTGCTTCGGCACTTTGTATTTTCCTTTTTTTCTGATCAATTTTCTTTTTATTTTTTTTCCTGTTGGCTTCGTTGTTTTTGCTCATAATTGTTGGTCACGAATAATTTCTATTGGTAAGCAATAGCTTCATCAAAAATACTAAAGATTGGGAGCTTAACCAATTTTCGTCGGTAAGTATGATAAAATGTTTTAATTTTACCGTGTTATGGAAGAAAAATCAAAAGATCCTTTACACGGAAAAAGACTTGATACCATTCTTGAGGAACTGGTAGACTATTACAAAGGATTTGAGAAACTGGGTGAACAGATCAACATCAAATGTTTTACAGATAACCCGAGTATCAGTTCATCCCTGAAGTTTCTCAGAAAAACACCGTGGGCGAGAACCAAGGTTGAAAGTTTGTATCTGTTTGTACTGAGACAGAAGAAAAGAGATGAAGCCAGGAATAAGAAGTAAAAAGACAGAAAGCTGAAAGAAAGAACTGGAGGCAAAGGAACTTCTGGCTGCTCTTTATGCCTTTCATAACTTCCTTCTTCCATCTCCCGGCTTCCAAACTCATCAATTCATTTCAAAAACAGTATATTTGTGCCATTAATCGTGAAAGCATTCACGAAAAAAAAGAAAAATATGACAATTGAAAACAATCACGTTGTATCTGTAAAGTATATACTTCACACCATTGAAGAAGATGGAAGTAAAGTTCTTGTAGAAGAAACAACAACAGAAAATCCACTTACATTTTTGTATGGTGTGGGAATGATGATTCCAAAGTTCGAGCAAAATATCCTTGGTTTGAAAGCTGGTGATAAAGCAGATTTCACCATTCAGCCTGAGGAAGCTTACGGAGACAGACAGCCTGATGCTATTGCACAGTTGCCGGTTGAGATGTTTAATGAATCAGGGCTTCCGCCAGTAGGAGCAATCTTACCTTTATCTGACAACCAGGGGAATAATTTCCAGGCATTTGTGGTAGAGATCACACCGGAAGTTGTAGTAGCAGACCTTAACCACCCAATGGCAGGGAAAGTGTTGGATTTCCAGGTGGAAGTTTTAAACACACGTCCGGCTACAGAAGAAGAGTTGGCGCATGGCCATGCTCACGGAGTTGACGGAACAGATACTCACTAAGAAATAATAAAAATGTCCGGTTTTTTCCGGACATTTTTTTGAGATATACTTTATCTTAAATTTTTTAAAGTTTCTCATAGGTCAGAACCTGCAGATCATTATATGAAAATCTGCTGGATCTCTATGAAAAAATAATTTTTAAAGTGTTTTATCCGGAAGATAAAAAAAAGACAGGTTCATAGAGAATCTGTCTTTTTATTTTATCGGCAGAATAACTCCTGTTGACTGGTATTCCCCACCATCGGAGGGTGTCGAATCATAGATGACGGAGTGGTTTAACAGTGCATTCTCACATTTTACCTGCATTATTCCGCATCATATTCGGTAACATCAATAAACGTCAGAAACCACTGTCCTTCAATCTTTGTCATGACAAACCTGAATCCGTTGACAGGAGCTTTTTCCCTGGTGTTCTCGGCAAGCGTTACAAAAACTACATTTTTGGCATTGGAACTGATCTTAAAAATCTCCTGATCTTTTACTCCATACTGCTCCAGAAACTGATCAGCATAAGCATTCACAGCATTGGAGTTGAACTGAACGAACAATCCTTCTTTTTTCCACTTTTTATTTTTCAGGTCATATTCACCGGTAGCATCACCCAATTGCATTGGGAACTCATTCCTTATATTCCAGGCTTTTTGAATATAACCCAAAGGCAGACCGAAATCAACTTCTTCATTTAATACAAATCCAAGATCGCCACCACTTTTAAAAAGGATGCCTACGCCGTAGTCTTTGTTGACATATTTATTCATACCGTCACTGTTCTTGGTCTGGAAACCTTTCAGGATATCGGTTACAGCCATAGAAACATACTTTTTGTCCTCTGCAGTCTGAGCATGGGTAAAACTGAAACTGCAAAGCAGAAACAGCAATGTGTATATATAATTCTTCATATCAATTAATCTAAAAATTCACCTGAAACATAATACCAGCGTTCATGCATTTTCTGGAAAATCGAAAACTCGTGATGGATTTGCGGATGACCGTCCTGATCTGTATAATAAGCTTTGAATTCTACATGGTTTAAGGCAGGCGTCTGAATGATCTCCAGTTTTGTCCATTGGTTGATCTCCCCCCATTCCTGAAGGTCTTTCTTATTATGGTATTTTCTTTTTCCGGGAAGAGTGGTTTCCATCAGGTATTCACCATTGGGAATGGCAAAAGCAGAAAACCGGGAACGCATCAGTGCTTCTGCGGTAGGAGCATGTTTCTCTCCTGTATGATAAGGTTTGCAGCACTCTTCATAGGTCTTTCCGGAACAGCAGGGACAATTCATCTTTTACTTAAAATTTTAATGCCGCAAAAATAGTAAATATCAATAGAAATGGACTTGAACCATCAAAATAAACAGGCTTTAGCCAAAACTTCAGAATGGGAATAAAAAAAAGAAGCACCCTAAAAGAATGCTTCTCATAATATTATTTAATAAACCCTCTGTTTCTCAATAAAGGTTTGATATCCGGATCATGTCCTGTGAAATCCCTGAATGCCTGGTTAAGGTCTACAGAATTTCCTACCGAAAGGATGTATTTTCTGAAACGGTCACCGTTTTCTCGTGTTAAACCACCATTGTTTTTGATCCATTCCCATGCATCGTTATCCAATGTTTCAGACCACAAATAAGCGTAATATCCGGCAGAATATCCGCCGCCCCAGATGTGCGCAAAATAAGGAGTATGATATCTCGGCGGAACAGTTGCCAACGTAAATCCGTGGCTGGCCAATGACTGTTTTTCAAAATCCAAAACAGGAATAAACTGGCTTTCGTTCGTTACTGTGTGCCAATCCATATCCAAAGCTGCTGCAGAAACCAGTTCTGTGGTCATATATCCCTGATTGAAAGTAGATGCTTTTTTAATTTTTTCTACCAGAGCCTGAGGAATCGGCTGTTTTGTTTCGTAATGAACCGCATAATTTTTCAGAACAACAGGATCTAAAGCCCAATGCTCATTGATCTGTGAAGGGAACTCTACAAAATCTCTCGGTACGTTGGTTCCGGAAAGAGAAGGATATTTCTGGCTTGCAAACATTCCGTGAATGGAGTGACCAAATTCATGGAAAATGGTTGAAACATCGTCATAACTGATTAAGGATGGTTTTCCCGGAGCCGGTTTCTGGTAATTGTAGCAATTGACAATGACAGGTTTGGTGCCCAGTAAATAAGACTGCTCAACAAAATTACTCATCCATGCGCCACCGTTTTTGGAATCTCTTGTGTAAAAATCAAGATAATAGATCGCAATAGATTTTCCGTCATGATCAAAAACTTCATAAGTCACTACGTCAGGATGGTAAACCGGAAGGTCCGTCCTCTTTTTGAACGTCAGTCCATAGAATTTTTCAGCAGCAAAGAAAACTCCTTTCTCTAAAACCGTTGTGATTTCAAAGTAAGGTTTTATTTCACTTTCATCAAGATCATACTTAGCTTTTCTTACCTGCTCTGCATAGAAATTCCAGTCCCATGGCTCTACTTTGAAGCCTCCTTTCTGCTGGTCGATAAGATCCTGGATATCTTTTGCTTCACGTTTTGCTGTTTCCACTGCCGGGGTTGCAATCTGGTTCATCAGTTTGGTTGCTGCTTCAGGAGTTTTGGCCATCTGGTCCTGAAGTTTCCATTCTGCAAAATTCTTTTTACCAAGCGTCTGAGCTTTTTTCAGTCTGAGTTTAGCCAGTTTTTCAATTGTTTCTCTGGTATCATTGGTGTCACCTTTTTCCGCTCTTGTCCATGATGCTTTGAAAAGTTTCTCCCGGGTTGCTCTGTTTTTTAAATTCTGTAAAAGAGGTTGCTGTGTTGTATTTTGTAAAGCCAAAAGGTATTTTCCGGGCTGTCCTGCAGTTTTAGCATCAGCTGCTGCCGCTGCAATTTCATCAGCAGAAAGTCCGTCAAGTTCTTTTGCATCAGAAAAGAATACACCGCCCTGCTTTCTGGCTTCCAGAAGTTTGTTGGCATACTGGGTAGAAAGAGAAGCCAGTTCCTGGTTGATCTGCTTCAGCTTTTCTTTGTCTGCTGCAGAAAGGTTTGCACCTGCAATTTCGAAGTTTTGTTTGTAAAACTGAACAAGTCTTTTGCTTTCAGTATCCAGGCCGTCTTCTTTGATCGACTTTATTCTTTTGTAAAGATTTTCGTTCAGGTACATTTTATCAGAATGAGCTGCAAAAACAGGAGCATATTCTTCATCTAAGGCCTGAAGGGTAGAGTTGGTATTTGCACTGGTAAGATTGGAGAACACTGTTACTGCTCTTTTCAGTACTTCACCACTTTTTTCCAACGCTACAATAGTGTTTTCAAAAGTTGGGGCAGCCGGGTTGTTGGCAATTTTTACTATTTCAGCTTCATGTTGTTTTAAACCAAAATCAAAAGCAGGTTTAAAATGCTCATTTTTGATTTTGTCAAATTCCGGAGCTTCATACTGAAGCTTGCTTTTCTTCATCAGCGGGTTTGAAGATAAAGAGGGATCAGGAGCAGGAAGTTCCTGTTGAATATCGGTCTGTTTCATTGTAGTACAAGATTGATTGAACGCCAAGGCAGAGATTAATAATACCGACGAAATATTCTTCATAAATAAAGTTGTTATTAAAGCATAAAGATATTAAAAACTTGTATCATAGCGTACATTTTGGCTGAGGTATTTCATGAGAAGAGCCTGCTGTGGGATCTCCAGACCGTAGAATGTCTTTTTGAGAATTTGTATTGCAGAGAGTTAATGTATTTTCATAAGTAATGTAATATTTTTTATAAATTAGTTGTCTTTTAAGTAAGAAATCAAAAAAATAATCGAAAAAATAAATAAATATGAAAACAAGGAATCTTTTTGTTCTTTCTGCCTTAATGGTATTAGCCTCATGTAATGAGAGACATGAGAAAAAAGACAGGGAAAAAAGCAACTGGGTAGAGAAAGTGGTAAATACGGAAAGCGGGCCTATACAGCATAAAGAGTTCAACGGGGATTTTGATGAAATTCAGGTTTCCCAGGCAATAGAAGCTGAGGTGATCAAATCAGACGTAGAAAAAGTGGAAATTTCCGCGCCTCAGAATATCATTGATGAGATACTGGTAGATAATGAAGGCGGAAAACTGCATATCCATTATAAGCCAGGTATCAGGGTAATGAATATTCATAAAGTGACAGCAAAGATTTATGCTAAAGATTTTTCAAAGCTTCTTGCCGATTCAGCTGCAAAAATTAACGTAAAAGATAAGTTTACTCAGGAGAAAACAGACATAGAGGTTTCCAGTGCAGGGAGTATCTCCGGAGATCTTGAAGCTAATGATATGGATATCAACGTTAGCAGCAGCAGTAACTTCAGTGGAAAAATATGGGCAGTGAATCTGGATATTGAGTCATCTTCAGGATCATCTCTTGACCTTTCCGGAAAAGCAAAGCATGCAGACATCAGTGCTTCTTCAGGAGCCAGTGTTTCAGCTAAAGGGGTTATTGCTGACAATGTGGAAGCTGATGCCTCCAGCGGAGCAAATGTTCAGATCAGCGCCGTATCTTCTGTGAAAGCAGGAGCTTCTTCCGGAGGAAGTGTGGATATCGCTAAAAAAGGAGAACTTAAAAATGTAAGCAAGGAAGAGAGCAGCGGTGGCAGCGTAAACATCCAATAAATCAATCCTGAGATTCTTCTTCATCTTCTTCTTCCACGGATGGAGAAGAATCCCAATTCCGGTTATCGAAATTAAGATTATCATAAGCCAGTAATTCCTCCTCACGCTGGAGGATTTCTTTTGTGCTGAACAAGGCAATATCCTGATCTTCGGTCATTTTTGCCAGTTTTCTCACAGAAGCTTTATCAATAGCCATAAATCTTTGCCCCAGGCGTCTTGCTGCATATTTTCTCATGCCTGTTTCATGAAGTACGTCAACAGCCATATCCACTGCGGTTCCTAATGTTTCCCGGTAAATATGATTGATGCCGTTGTTGAGATATTCGTAGGCATCAATTCTGTTTTTAGCTCTTACGAAAATTTTCACCTCGGGATAATGTTCACGCACAAGTTCGGCAATAAACATATTGTCGTCCGGGTCATCAAGACATAACACCAAAATTTCAGCATCTTCAATTCCGGCAGCTCTTAGAATGGGAATTCTGGTAGCATCACCGTAATATACTTTAAAACCATAGCTTCTCAGAAGTTTCACACGGTCTGAATCTCTGTCCAGAACAGTAGCTGATATTTTATTGGCCTTCAGAAGACGTCCTACCGTACTTCCGAAATGCCCAAACCCTACGATGATAATTTTCTTTTGGCTCACATCATTATCCAGAATATTAAAATCATTCTCTTCCTCAGGAATTTCTTTGATGAACTTCGGGGTAATAAATCGATCATTTACAATCAACAGGATAGGGGTAATGCACATTGTAATAGCGGTTACAGCCATCAATTGCGCATTCAGTTCCGGACTCAGAAGATAAAGATCCGATGCATAGTTGATCAGTACAAAAGCAAATTCTCCTACCTGCGAAAGAGCAAAGGCATAAAAAAGACTTTGCGGCGTATCTATCCTGAAAAACTTTCCGATTGCATATAAAACAATAAATTTTACAGCCAATACCGCAAAAACAGTACTGAAGATAAACAGAGGATCATCCTTAATAATGTTAAAATTGATGGTTGATCCTACACTGACAAAAAAAACAGCCAGCAATAGCCCTTTAAAAGGATTGATCTGAGCTTCCAGTTCGTGCCGGAACTCACTGTTGGCAAGCATTACACCGGCGAGGAAAGCTCCCAATGCCGGGGAAAGCCCGATAACGATCATCAGTTCAGAAACCCCTATGACCAGGAATAAGGAAGATGCTGTCAGCAGTTCTGCCATTCCTGATTTTGAAACATAGCGTAAAAAAGGGACAAATACATACCTTCCCAATAAGATCAGCAGGACCACTCCCATGATTACGGTGCTTGCCTGCAGCCATTCCGGAAGTTTCTGGATCAGGATCTGAATTTCATTATCATGATGCTTGGCTTTATAATTGGCAATAATGGGAAGAATAGCCAGAATAGGAATCACCGAAATATCCTGAAACAGCAACGTAGAGAATGAAGCTTCTCCGGCGGTGGTTTTGAAATTGTTTTTCTCCTGTAATGTCTGAAGCACTATGGCAGTAGAAGAGAGGGCAAAGCACATAGCCACAGCAATGGCCTTGTCAATACGCCATCCTACGCTGATAAATACCACGAAAAGCAACGAAATAGTGAGCAGCATCTGTGAGAGTCCCAGTCCCATGATCTTCTTTCGCATTTCCCAGAACTTTCTGGGCTCTAATTCAAGTCCTACGATAAATAAAAGCATAATGACCCCAAATTCACTGGCATGCATAATGTCGTTTACATTATTTCCTGTAAGCCTGAGTACATAAGGACCTATAATGATCCCTCCTAAAATATAACCGATCACAGAACTCAGTCCTAATTTTCTGGCCAATGGAACCATGATGATGGCTACCCCCAGAAAAATTAATGTGTTCATCGCTAAACTGGATTCCATATGCTATTGATTGAGAAGTTCTGTAAATTCTTTTTTATGCAGTATAATTTCTTTTTTGGAAAGTTTATTGGCTTCGTAAACGATCTTGATATGCCTGATATCAGCTTTGAAGACCTTTAAGGAAACGATCAGTCCGCTGATCAGCTCATTAATCGTATATTCGTAGGTGCCGGTTTTGCTGAAAGATCTTTCTTTGCCGCCTGTGGTCACCAGAATGTATACTTCCTTTCCTTCCAATGGATTGTGTTCTCCTTCTTTAAGCCAGTCCCTGTCGAAAACTTCATCAATCCATAATCGGAGAAGAGGCGGCATCCCGAACCATATCAGAGGAAACTGGAAGACAAAACGGTCATAATTTTTCAGTCGTTTTCTTTCCCTGAAGGCGGCAATGTGGAAATCAGGATATTCTTCATAAAGATCTCTCAAGGTATAATGCTGGTGCCGAACGTAGAAATTGATGAGCTCTACATTCGAGTTGGAGTGCTCCAGATAAGGATGGGCAAATATTACCAGCGTCTTCTTCATAAATCCTGTTTTCAGTAAATATAGTGAAAAAATATTGAATAAAAGGTAGTTTTTGTGCTTGTTTGTTAATTTTTTAATATGAAAAAATCAAATTAACATTAATAAAATCAAAGATTTGATATTATTTTAGGTTTTTAAATAAAAAATCAGGTCATTAAGACCTGATCTGTTTGTATATAATAAATTATTTATTTACCATCCTCCGGAAGCACCACCGCCTCCGAAACTTCCGCCTCCACCAAAGCCTCCGAATCCGCCTCCGCCGCCGGAACTACCACCACCGAAGCCTCCGCCTCCAAAGCTGCCCGGGAACGGGAAGAAACCGCCAGGATAATTTCTGCGTCCTCTGCGGGTGATGATGACATCATCGTCATCATCATAATTTCCGCCTCCGCCACGTCCACCACCTCTGTTGCCAAAAAGGATAGCGATGATGATGAAAATAACAAATGCAATGACCAGTACTTTGAATGCACTTCCGTTTCCGGAAGGCGCTGTTGTGGCGACAGGTTTAAATTTCCCCTGTACAGCCTCCATAATTGCTGAGGTTCCGCCATTGATACCGTCATACCAGAGACCTTTTTTGAAATTGGGCGTAACGATATAGTCCAGGATCTGGCCTGCCACTGACGCTGTTAGATATTGTTCCACTGCACGCCCTTGCTGGATAGACATTGTTCTGTCTTCTGTAGCGATCAGGAAAACAACCCCGTTATCAACTCCTTTCTTCCCGATTTTCCATTGCTCTCCGAACATGGTAGCCAGAAAGTTGACATCCTCTCCTTTGGTGGATTTGATGATCACTACTTCAATTTCCGTTGAGGTAGAATCGGCAAACTTGATCAGTTTATTATTAAGCGCGTCTTTTTCCTGTTGGGAAAGCAGTCCTGCTTCATCAAAAACAGGATAGAGTACTGCCGGTTTTTGGGGTATGGTGTATTGTGCTGATACAAATGTGTAAAAGCAGATCAATAGAAATGAAAATACTATTTTAAGAGAACGTAATTTCATTCGGGAGTTGGTTTGGATTTTCTCCTTCTACAGGAAAATATTTTTTAAGTTCAAGGCCGGTTTCCAGAATGGCACTTTTCAGTGCCTGGTAATAATTTCCTTTTGCAAACTCAGCAGTGATATAATCATGCAGATGATCCCAATAAGACTGATGTACTTTAGCATGAATTCCGACATCACCAATGATGGTAAGGTATTTCTGTTCGAAATTGACATGAAAAAGCACTGCATTCCTATCGGCAGTTTTATCCATACACAGTTCTCTGAAAACTTCAAATGCGGTCTTGGCATCCCGGTTTTCCGTATTAGAGTCAATATGCACTCTGATCTCGCCTGTAGAATGGTCTTCTGCTGACTGAATCGCTTCCACAAGGGAAGCGATCTGCTGATTTGTAAGGTAATTACCCATTATTATTTGAATGCTTCAGGGGCTTTTTCAGCTCCTGCTTCAGCTTTGAAATAAGGTTTTTCTTTAAAGTTGGTAAAATTCGCCAAAATATTATTGGGGAAAGTCTTGATAGAGGTGTTGTAAACTTTCGCTGCATCGTTATAATAAACCGTTTCGGTTCTGATGCTGTTTTCAATAGCGGTATACTCTCTCTGGAAGTTGATATACTGCTGGTCTGCTTTTAAGTTAGGATAAGACTCTACCACAGCCATCAAACGGCTTAATGCACCGGATAATTCTCCCTGTGCAGCCTGGAATTTAGCAATATCTGCATCCGTCATATTGGTAGGGTCGATGTTGATCGAAGTAGCTTTAGAACGTGCTTCCACCACCTGGGTTAAAGTTTCCTGCTCAAATTTTGAATACGATTTTACCGTTCTTTCCAGGTTTGGAATCAGGTTGGCTCTTTTCTGGTACACGGTCTCTACATTAGACCATTTTGCGTTCACAGTCTGTTCTTTGTCTACAAAGCTGTTGTATCCGCTTCTTCCCCAGAAGAAAAGAACTGCAACGATAATAAGGAGGGCTATACCAATTGTTCCGGCGCCCAGGCATCCTTTATTTTTCATAGTTTATTTTTTTAAATTTTTTGTGCTAACCAAATATACAAATTATGTGCTAATTTTGTAAAAAATTATATTTGAATGACAACAATAGTGGTGGCAATGGGAGAGAAGAATGAGATTGGTTTTGACAACCAGTTGCTTTGGCATCTTCCGAAAGATTTAAAACATTTTAAAGACCTTACTTCCGGGCATCCGGTCATTATGGGAAGAAAAACTTACGAGAGTATTGGAAAACCACTTCCGAACCGTACCAATATTGTTGTTTCAAGAAAGAAAGACTGGTTTGAGGAAGGAATCCTTATTGTAGGAAGCCTGAAAGAAGCCATGAAGTTTGCCAAAAAGATCGATGAAGAAGTTTTCATTATCGGTGGTGGTAATATTTATGAACAGACCATGGATATGGTGGATAAGCTAGAGGTAACTCTGGTGAAAGCTGATCTTGAAGCGGATACCTTCTTCCCGAAAATCGATGAAAAGATCTGGAAAAAAACAAATGAGATCTGCCATGAGAAAGATGAAAAGAATGGCTATGACTTCTGTTTCCAGACCTTTGAAAAAATTAAGAGAGAAGGATAGGGAACAACAGTCAGTTTTTGCTTTGCCAAGTGAATCGTGAATATCCCGTGGATATAAACAACGGACAAGCTCAACGAATTGACCATTCACCCTTGACTTTTTGAACTTTAAGCCTTAAATTTATTATCTTTGCACTTCTAAAATTTAATAATGAATAAGAACATTAAAATTGCAGTAGCAGCACTTCTTATCCTTCTGGGACTTTATATGATGATTTTCACCAGAAATCTTGGATGGGGTATTGTTGTTTTCCTTCTTGCCGCATTTCCAATTTTACTTTACTTTAAAAATGAGTATATCCTTTTGGCATTCTGGCAACTGAGAAAGCAGAATATGGAAAAAGCTGCAGAATGGCTGACAAAAATTACTGATTATAAAGGACAACTTCATAAGACCCAATACGGATATTTCCACTATTTATTAGGATTAACTCAAGCTCAGGATCACCCGACAAAAGTTGAACCTCTAATGAAAAAAGCCCTGGAATATGGTTTGAATATGAAGCATGACAGAGCAATGGCTACTTTAAACCTTGCCGCAGCCGCTATTTCTAAAGGAAGAAAACAGGAAGGGCAGAAACTACTGGAAGAAGCTAAGAGACTGGACAGTGCCGGTATGATGACTGATCAGATCAAAATGATGAAAGATCAGCTGAAAATGCCTTCCATGCAGAAGCATATGCACAATCCTAATATGAGAAACAGAGGGAAATTCTTCTAAGAAATAAAGATATAATAAAAAGTAAAGCACCTGAAGCAGGTGCTTTTTTTATGTCAAAAATCCTGAATTGATCCTTAATCCGGTATCAGAATAAGTTTATTTTGTTTCCTGTATTTTAACCGGGATTCAGGCTACATTTCCGAATTCTGGTCATATCCGTAAAATTTCGGCATCTGCCAGTGGTATTTTACAGCTAAGGTTCTGATGGCAACAATCAGTAAAATAGTAAAGATCTGGATAAAAGTATAGGACAGGGGAGTGTATTTCGTCATTAATAAGAATGCAGCTCCTCCTACAATACATGCTGTAGCATAAATTTCCTTTCTGAATATCAATGGAATCCTGTTGAGCAGGATATCCCGTATAATCCCTCCGAAGCAGCCGGTTATGGTTCCCAATGCAATACAGATCAACGGATGGATGCCTGCATTTAATCCTTTCTGAACACCAATGATGGTAAATAACCCGAGCCCGAAGCTGTCGAAAATAAATAACGTCACCTGAAAGTTCTTTTCAAGAGATTTAAAAACCATTGAAAAAATACTGGTGGCCAGAATCAGACCACACATCAGGAGATCATGCATCCAGAATACGGGAATATCCAACAGGAGATCCCTTACAGTTCCTCCCCCTACGGAAGTCACAAAGGCAATAATAAGAACGCCGAAGGGGTCAAGCCGTTTCTGCATGGCTGCAAAACTTCCTGACATGGAAAACGCAATGGTCCCAAGTACTTCTATAGCGAAATTGAACTGTTCGTGCATATACTATGAGTAATGAATAATGAGCAATGAGTAATAAAAATTATGCCACTTAAATCTGAGACAGTTTAAATTTATATTTGGTCATAACCTTTACAAGCTCTTCACATTCTGATTTTAAATGTAGAATTTTTTCCGGACTTATATATTCCATTTCTTCAATAATTTCAAGCCAAAGTTGGGTTTCATCGATTTCCTCAACTACAATACAGATTTTAGCAAATTTTTCTTTTTCAGATCTCGCTCTCGAAACAGCTCTGTAATTAGCGGCTACAGACGTTGAAGATCTTATAATTTGCTTTCTTATGATTGAAATATCGCGTCAGAATATGGCAATACAGAAAGTGTTCTGATGATAGCAATAGAGAATTTCTTAGTTCTTTCACGAAAAACCTGATTAAAATCCATATTATCAAAATTACTCATTACTCATTGCTCATTGTATTTATCTTTCAACCCTGACGGAATCCGGAACCATCAGCTCATATTCACCGCCGTGGGTGATGATTTCCCTTACGATGCTGCTGCTGATGAATGATTTCCCTGAAGAGGTCAGTAAAAATACGGTTTCTAATTTTTTGTGGGCTAAAGTTCTGTTGGTGTGGGCTATTGCTTTTTCGAATTCAAAATCAGCAGGATTTCTAAGTCCCCTGATGATGTATTGAGCATTTTTTTCGAAGCAGTAGTCTACGGTAAGTCCTTCGAATGAATCTACTTCCACATTGGGAAATTCTGCCACAGAGTTTTGAATGAATTCCATTCTTTTTTCAAGAGGAAACATATATTTTTTCTGGGAATTCTGTCCGATGGCAATGATGAGTTTATCAAACAGCGGAGCCGCTCTTTCTATAATGTCATAATGTCCCAGTGTAATAGGATCAAAAGATCCAGGGAAAACAGCAATTTTCATATCCTAGTTGTTTTCGTTTGATTTTTCGTAGAACAGCCTTAGATTGTCAAGGTTGAGGCTGCAGTTATTATTGAGAACCTGATTGGAAGACAGATTTAAGATTAAATCATTTCTTCCTATAATTTTTGAATTCTTATAAACTTTGTCAATGGGATGAAACTTGATCTTACTTTCAAAATTTCCGCTTTCATTTTTCCTGATCACCCCTGAAAATAATACTTCGTTGTCCAGAGAGCTGATTTCAAAATAATTCGGAACTGTTTCATTATCAATGATCACATCATTTTTTTTGATATAGCCGAAACATTTTTTATGATCCAGATAGATCTCGTCAGGAGTAAAATTGACGTGTTGCGGCTCAAGCTTATTTTTGGGTAAATCTAATCTGAGCGCAGTGAACTCTTTTTGAGCAAATGCTGAAGAAGAAATAAATAATGAAATAGTAAGAAGCCTGATCATCTGCTTATTTATTAAGGGCTTTTTCAACTTCATTTCCACAAAGGTCCATGATGGAAATTCCATAATGTCTGGCCTGTTGAGGAAGAATACTTGCAGGAGAGAATCCAGGGTTGGTATTCATTTCAAGCATATAAGGAATACCGTCCATCAGGATATATTCACTGCGTGAAAAACCGCTCATGCCTAAAGAATTGTAAGCTCTTTTAGCAATTTCTTCCACTCTTTTTGTGGTTTCTTCATCAATTCTTGCAGGGGTAATTTCTTCAGAAGCGCCTTCATATTTAGCTTCGTAGTCAAAAAATTCGTTGGTAGGTACAATTTCGGTAATTCCCAATACAATGGTTTCTCCTTTGAAATCGATAACACCTACGGAAACTTCCATACCGTTCAGGAAACTTTCAATCAGGATTTCGTCGTCTTCTTTGAATGCAATTTCAGTGGCAGCAATCAATTCGGATTTTTCTTTCACTTTTGAAATTCCCAGAGAAGATCCGGACTGGTTGGGCTTTACAAAAAGAGGAAGGTTCAGTTCTTCCACGATCTTATCAACATCAATGGCTTCTCCTTTTCTTAAGTAAATACTTTTTGCAGAAGGAATCCCGTATTTTGAGAGTACGGCAAGAGTATCTTTTTTATTGAAGGTAAGGGCACTCTGATAAAAATCACAGCCTGTATATTTCTGGCCTATTGCATCCCAGTAAGCCTGAAGAATCCCGTTCTCACCCGGAGTTCCGTGGATGATGTTGAAACATACGTCAAATTTCAATGTTTCACCATTGTCTAAGGTCACAGAAAAATCACCTCTGTTGATCTCATATTTCTTATCATTTTCTCCTAAAAAATACCATTCGTCTTTCAGGACTACCACTTTATATACATCATACAGATTTCTGTCTAAAGAATCATAGATCAGCTGTCCGCTTTTTAAGGAAACCACATATTCGTCAGAATAGCCTCCCATTACTACGGCAACACTTTTTTTGTTCATAACCATATAGTATCAATTAAGGCAAATTTAATGATTTTATATAATGCAATACGGGAAATCGGTAAATTTTAAAATCAAAAATGAATTGTGTTAAATAAAAAGTCCATTCTAAAATTATTAGCTATATTTGCGGTTATAATTAAAGTATTTTTAAGTATGCTTAAATCACTTTTCAATTGGAAAGTTTTAGTGAATTTAGTAGTAGCCATCGGTGTTTTTGTGGGTCTGGTATGGCTTACATTCCGCTGGTTGGAGTACCATACGAATCACGGTCAGGAAATCCCTGTTCCCAATGTAGTAAATAAATCGGTGCATGATGCCGTTAAAATATTAGATGACACCGGATTGGAATATGAAGTAGACAGTGCCAATTATGACCCTAAATACAGACCGTTTCAGGTGCTGCAGGTTTACCCGGCACCAGGTTCCCGTGTGAAGGACGGAAGAACTGTACGTCTTAAAGTGAATCCAAGAACCTGGGCTCCTATTGTTGTTCCGGATGTGATCAACAAATACTCGGGACTGGCATTCCAGAGACTGGATCAGGTAGGTCTTAAGATCGGGGATACCATCTATGAGCCAAGTATCCAGAAAGATGCCCTTTTAAGGATCTTATATAAAGGAAATGCCGTAAATCCGGGAGCTAAAATTCCTAGATTCTCCATTATTGATGTAGTAGTAGGATCAGGACCTATGAGAAATATCTCTATTCCTAATGTGGTAGGACTTTCTGTAAAAGAAGCAAGAGCGGTGATTACCAAGAGTATGTTTGAAGTAGGACTGGTAGAATATGAAGATGGCGGTAAGGATGAGTCTGATATCATTTATTATCAGGATCCGGCTGCAGGAGATGTTCGTGACCAGGGAATGCAGATTGACCTTTGGGCAAGTAAGCGTACACCTGCCGAGCTCAGAGCAAAAGTAGAACAGCTGAATTCTATTTACCGTATGAAAGTAGATACTTCGCTGCCTCCGGTACGATATGAAGAAGTACACAATGAACCGGTATATGAAGCTCCGGTAGTACCTCCTCCGGCACCTAAAAAAGAAACCCCTAAGCCGGAAGTGCCTAAAACAGAGACTCCGAAGGCTCAGACCACCACCCCTAAGCCTTCAGGTACAGGAACAGAAAAACCTAAAACGTCTTCTAATACTCCTGCAGCAGGAAGTACAGCCAAGCCGGCTTCCTCTACCACTGCAACACAGCCTGCCCAAAAGCCGAAAGCTAAGAAGGTAGTCGTAGAATAAAATCAGATTAATATCAAAAAATACTGGCTTCAACTGCAAAATGTTGAAGCCTTTTGTGTAAAAAATATAAAACAATGTCAGAAGATAACGAAGATTTTTTAGATGAAGAATTATTAGATTCCAACAGTATCGAAAACATCGATATTGATGAGGAAAATAAAGGATTGTATGAGCATCTTAACATCACTGTTGATCCTAAGCAGGAACCTTTAAGAATAGACAAATTCCTTCTGATCTACAGGCAGAATTCTTCCAGAAATAAAATTTCGCAGACCTGCAGGGCCGGAAACGTTATAGTGAACGGAACTGCCGTAAAGCAGAATTATCGTGTGAAGCCGGGAGATCAGATTTCCGTATTGCTTACGCATCCTCCGAGAGAAAATGTCATTATTCCTCAGGATATTCCTCTGAATATCGTTTATGAAGATGATGATCTTGTAGTAGTAGACAAGGAAGCGGGAATGGTGGTGCATCCGGGACACGGGAACTGGGACGGTACCCTTGTGAATGCACTGGCTTTTCATTTTGAAAAGAATGGCGATAAATCTGACCTCGACAGGGTAGGACTGGTACACAGAATTGATAAAGACACTTCCGGGCTTCTGGTAATTGCCAAGAATGAATATGCATTAAGTTTTCTCGCCAAACAGTTCTTCAACAGGACTACAAAGAGACTGTACTGGGCTTTTGTATGGGGAAATCTTCAGGATGAGGAAGGAACCATCCGTGGGCACATCGGAAGACATCCTAAAAACAGAATGCAGATGTCCGTATACGAGGACGGCAGCCAGGGGAAACATGCGGTAACCCATTATAAGGTACTGGAACGTTTCAAATATATGACCTGGGTAGAATGCAAACTTGAAACCGGAAGAACACACCAGATCAGAGCTCACTTCAAACATATCGGGCATACCCTGTTCAATGATGAAAGATACGAAGGACATACGCCTTTGAGAGGGATCAATCTTCCGAAATACAAACAGTTTATCAAAAATGTTTTTGAGATTCTTCCAAGACATGCCCTTCATGCGCACACCCTTGGATTTATACACCCGACAACAAAAAAGGAATTATATTTTGAAAGCCCAATGCCCAAAGATATGGCGGATGCTGTAAAAAAATGGAGAAATTATTTGGAAAACTAAAAATATATTGAGAATTTTTTTATATTTGTTGAATTGAAATCAAGATTTGTTATGAGAAAACTATATGCTATCGTATGTTTAGCTCTTTTGTCAAATGCATACAAAGCACAAGAATCACTACCATACTATCAGCAATATCTTTTGGATGGTGAGTTCCTGTTCAACCCAGCTCAATACGGAAAAACAGATTACGTACAGCTCAACGCCAATTATCAACAACAATTTTCCAAATTCAGCAATTCTCCGAATGTACAGTCACTCGGGATCAATGCGAATATCTTTGATAGAGTGGGTGCTGGTATCTCCGTATTCAGAGACAGCAACGGGCCTATTTCTGCTGGTGGTATTACAGCAGGTGCTTCATATTTTATTCCTTTAAGCAGTGAAGGAGACAGAAAAGATCAGTTCTCTTTCGGTACAAGCGTTAACTTTTATAACATGAATTTTGATTACTCCAAAATCAATACTGAGGAAGGAGGTGATCCATTATTAAGAGGTGAAGAAAGTAATATCTTTATGGTATATGCCAACTTCGGTTTAGCAGCTACCTACAGAGGATTATTCGGAGGCGTTTCCGTGAATGATATCGCATTAAGCAATGATGCTTCTATCGTCAACAACTACGAGCCTTCACCAATCAAATTTTTCTTAAACTTAGGGTATAACTGGAATATCGCTGATAATATTACCTTAGCACCTTCAGCTTTGATCAACCTGAATACCAACTCAACAAGAATGATCGACTGGAACCTTATGGCGACGTTCTCCAATGATATCAACGCATTCTCTTTCGGGGTAAGCTACAGAACGGTTCAGAACAGATTCGACAATCAGAACCTGAGTATCTCTCCAATTGTAAAAGTGAGATTCAACAAATTTATGATCGGAGCAACGTATAACCTTGGAATATCTGATATTCAGTCTTATGGAGGAAACAGCTTCATGATCGGTCTTGGTTATAACTTCGATAACTTTATTAATGTTAGAGGATTTAGATATTAATCAATTTAATTTAAATAAATTTGAGCTCTGGATTTTTCCAGGGCTTTTTTTATGATATACATTCACATCCCTTTCTGTAAACAGAAATGCAGCTACTGTAACTTTCATTTTTCAACATCTTTGAATTTCAAGGATGAAATGCTGCGTGCTATGAAGACTGAAATCATGCTCAGAAGGAATGAACTGCAGAACAAATCTCTGAAATCATTGTACTTTGGAGGGGGAACTCCTTCTATTCTCTCAGTAGATGAGATCAATTCTTTAATTGATGAAGTCCTAAAGTACTTCAGTTTTGAAAAAGATATAGAAATTACTCTCGAAGCCAATCCCGATGATCTGGATAAAAATTTTTTGAAGCAGCTGGCCGGAACTCCTGTCAACAGACTTTCGATAGGGACCCAAAGTTTTTTTGAAGAAGATCTTAAACTGATGAACAGGGCTCACACTGCGTCAGAAGCAGAGAGTTCGATCAAAAGGGCCCAGGATTTCGGATTTGAAAACCTGAGTATTGATCTAATTTACGGTTCGCCTACCTCCAATCTTGAGATCTGGAAAGAAAATCTAAACAAAACCATAGCACTGGAGGTTCCTCATATTTCTTCCTATGCTTTAACGGTGGAACCCAAAACTGCTCTGGAAAACTGGATATCAAAAGGAAAGGTGAAAAGTCCTAAAGAAGAAGAGCAAAACAGGGAATTTTATTATCTGTCGGATTTTCTGAAAGACAATGGCTTTGAACATTATGAAGTATCCAACTTTGCGAAGCCCGGATTCTATTCCAGACACAATTCTGCCTACTGGAAATATCAGGAATATCTGGGAATAGGCCCCTCTGCCCATTCTTATAACGGTTTTGATGTCAGGAGCTGGAATGTAGCCAATAATCAGCAATATAATAAGAAACTTAATGATAAACAGCTGGCAAAAGAAGAAGAAATTCTATCCCTGGAAGATCAGTTCAATGAAATGATCATGATCGGGTTGCGTACTACCTGGGGAGTTGACCTGGAAAGCCTGAAAAGTAAATTTTCAGATAGAATGCAGGAACACCTTCAGGCAGAAATCAAATCTAAAATTGAAGAAGGCGTTTTAATCATTGAAAATAATCATTTAAAAATCCCTGAAAAGCACTGGTTCATGGCAGACGGAATTGCTTCGGATTTGTTTATCGTATAATGTGGGTAGATATACAAGTATGCCATAAAATTCACTATTTTTGTATAAAATTTCACTTCATTTGAAAACTAAAAAACAAGATTATTCACATCTTTCACCCAGTCAGCCTATCGGGATTTTCGACAGCGGGGTAGGAGGGCTTACCGTTGCCAAGGAAATCAAGAGGCTTCTTCCTAATGAAGACCTTATCTATTTCGGAGATACGAAGCACCTTCCTTATGGTGAAAAGTCGAAAGAAGCTATTATAGAATATTCTACAAAAATCACCAATTTTCTGCTGGAGCAGAACTGTAAAGCTATTGTCATTGCCTGCAATACGGCAACAGCTAATGCATTGAATGAAGTGATGCAGTCGGTGGCCGGAAAAGTTCCTGTAATAGACGTGATCAACCCTGTTGCTGAAAAAGTATCTTATGAAATACACAATAACGTAGGAGTTATTGCCACTAAGGCCACCGTGAATTCCGGATTATATAAGAAAAGCATCAGAAAGCATAATAAATGGATCAAAGTAGACGAGCTCGCAACTCCACTGTTGGTGCCTGCCATTGAAGAAGGGTTTAAGAACCATCCCATCACACACGCTATTATCTACAATTATCTGAGCAATAATAAACTGAAAAATATTGAGACCCTGATCCTGGGGTGTACCCATTATCCGCTTCTGATTGATGAGATCAAACAGTACTACGGAAACAGGGTGCGTGTCATCGATTCTCCCAATATTGTAGCCAACCATCTGAAGATCATTCTGGATAAGTACAATCTTCTGAATGATAACAATCCTAAACCGAATTATCATTTCTATCTTTCAGATCTTACCAAGAACTTTGAAAAGATCTCCAAGAAATTCTTCGGTAAAACAATTGATTTGGAACTGAAAGTATTATAAATATAAAGTCTGCTTCAACAATGAAGCAGACTTTTTTATTTTTCCCGCCAATTTCGCAGATGTTTGTGGAAAATAAGACAGCGTAAATGCAGACAAAAGATAGCCTTTCACGTTAGCTCTGTTTACTTAATTATATCAGGAGAAATCTGCGTTACCTGTTAAATCTGCGAGATCATCCTAAAACATAAAATTCCTGAGATCACCTGCAGCCATCGTTCAAGATAGCATTGGTATTTGTGAAATAGAGATTATGCCTCCACGATTACTTTTTCAGCTTTCAGCCTTGATTTCGGATTGAATTTTGGTTGGTTTGTATCTGTTTCATCTTTCTGTCCGATGGCAACTGCAAATAGCGTTTCATATTTTTCATTTTTCAGCAGATCATCATACTGTTCCGGCTCGATGCCTTCCATTGGTGTAGAATCTATTCCCATAGCTGCACACGCAGAAAGCAATACGCCTAAAGAAAGGTAAACCTGATGCCCTAACCAGGATTTTACCGACTCTTCACCTTTGATTTTTACCCTGTTTTTGTAGTAATTCACATTTCCTTCCGGAAGGCTTTCTTCAATCTGCTGTTCAAAATCTGCTGTGTTCTTCAAAACCTGAAAAATAATCAGGTGGCTGCAGTCCAATACTTTTTCTTTGTTGATGAAAGACACTTCTGCCAGTTGTTTCTTCAGTTCAGGATCACTTACAAAGATGAAGTTCCATGGCTGGCTGTTAATGGATGAGGGGCTGAGATTCAGAATTTCTTTAAGCTCTTCAATCTGTTCATCACTGATTTTTCCTTGAGGGTTATACTTTTTTACAGTATACCTGTTTTTCATTTTGTCTAAAAAGTTCATAATTTTATACTATCATTTTTATAGTTACAAAATTAATTTAAGTTTATTAACTTTGCAATAACGGTAAAAAATGATAGTATAAAAATGTATACAATTGATAATAAAAAATACCCTTGCTGTACCAGTGTAACCATGCGTTTTATAGGAGGGAAATGGAAAGCAGTCATTTTATATCACCTGATAGACGGTGCGAAAAGATATAATGAACTGAGGAAATTGATTCCTACGATTACAGAAAGAACCCTGAGCCTTCAGCTTAAGCAGTTGGAGGAAGATCATATTATCGACAGGAAGGTATTTACAGAAAAGCCTCCTTTAATGGTTGAATATACCTTAACGGATTTTGGAAAAACCCTGCTTCCGGTGTTGGAAGCCATTACAGACTGGGGTAAAAGTGCTCCCGAGAAATCAAAAAAAATAATCAGGAATTAAAGTTCCTGATTATCTTCTTTATTCGGTTCAAAAAAACTGAAACTCACGTTTCCGTATTTTCTGGTATCGGTCAGATTGGGGTGTTCAAGCTTCATGCGGCTCTGATGTTCCACAATAAGAACTCCGTTCTCTTTTAAATATTTATTGTTTAAAACCAGCGAGATCAGCTCATAGTACTTTTTCTCTTCCATTTCAAAAGGAGCATCTGAGAAAACAATCTCGAAGGATTTTTTGTTTCTGAATTTTTTCAGCCAGTCAAATACATCACCTCGCTGTACATTGATCTGAAGTGCCATGTCAAGTTCTGAAGCGGTAGAATTGATAAATGCTGTATGCTTTGGATTCATTTCTACAGACATGATATCCTGACATCCTCTGGAAGCAAATTCCAGGGAAATAGACCCGATTCCTGCGAAAAGATCAAGCACGGAAATCGACTGCATATCATATTTATTTTCCAGAATACTGAATAATGCTTCTTTAGCAAAATCAGTGGTTGGCCGCACTTCAAAGTTTTTAGGTGCAGCAATTTTTTTGGCTTTCCATTTTCCGGATATTATTCTGAACATATTTTTCGTAGGGTTTAGGTAATAGATTTCAGGTGACAGTGTAGGGGATCCGATCCCAAATAGCTGCGGTCTGCAATCTAATTAAGTATAAAATTCTTGTTGGGAATATTGTCAAAAACAATTTTCAGGTTTTTAACGAATTTCTGAAGTTCGGATATGAAGGTTTCGTTTTCCGTTGTTTCACCATAAGCATAAAAGCTGGTTTCATTGATTCCAAAACCTATCTTGCTCAATGTAAACATGATAAAGTAAAGAAAATCCACCTCCGAATTGACATCCAGATTGTTGTAAAGAATAATCTTTTTGTTATCAATGGCGAAAAACTCACATTGATTGTGATAAAGGTTGATGTGAATTTCCTTATTATTCTTATTACTAATGGAGCTCAGGAACTTTTCACCGGAAAAATTGAAATGAACCGGCAGGGCCAATTCTTTTATTTTTCTGTAATAATCTTTCGGGAAAGTATAATAAAACTGAATTCCGAATTTTTTATTGATAGACAGCATCAGCTCTTCTTTATCACGGTCTGCCGGAGCATTGAAGGCGATAAGGTCAAAGCCTGTATCATGCTGGGAAAAACCTTCCGGCATCAGTGTAAAATGATTCAGTGCCGAAATCACCTGAATTTCATCAAATCGCTGCCTGATAAGAACTTCATCAAGTTTTGCATCAATAAGATCAGCGGGAGTTTCTTCGGTAACGAAATAAGACTTTTCTTCCAGAATGCTCTTGTTTTTCACAATCTGATAGATCAGTCCGTCTTTGGTAAAAAGTAAATTAAGTACGTTCATATTTCAATTCCTGCAAATTTAGTGAAATTCTACCATTACCGCACCTGATTGATGGTGAAGTATTTCCTTATTATAAAAATCAATATTAACCTGGCTTTCCAGCACATCCCGCACCATTCTCTGCAAAGTTCCGTCACCAATACCGTGAACAATCTCCAATCTCTTCAGGTGATTCTTTCTGCAGAACTCAATCACTTCAATCAGTTTTTCTTTCTGAATAAACAATCTTTCGAAGCTGTCATAGTCATCAGGATTCTTTACCAAATTATGAAAATGCAGGTCTAAAACCAAATGATTTTTCTGATGTTTCTTAGAAATAATTTTTTTAGGCTCTGCTTTTTTTACGATCCTGATATTTTCATACAGATCAGCATCTTTCGGAACCAGTTTTTCTTTCGGATATTGATGGGTAAAGCCGTACTCATCTTTAAAAACCACAATATTTCCCTTCACGGAAGTGACTACTCCGCTTAAATCTTCATCTACTGCCGAAACCTTATCGCCGATCTTCATAATTTTTTTAAGACTTATCTGAATCCAATATCTGTACAAAGGTAGAAAGTAAAATGTATGAAGACAAGCCTCAAACTCTCAGACCCTCTCTCTCGTTATACTCTTGGCCCCAGTTCAATAACTTCCAGATCTTTGACCTCTTCGCCATCCACCACAAACCGCATCATCGTTCTCACTTTGTGCCAGCCCTGTTTTCCACAGGCACCGGGATTCAGGTGAAGCAGATTATTTTTCTCATCATACATGGCTTTCAAAATGTGTGAATGCCCTGAAATAAATAATCTGGGAGCTTTCTCAGCAATCTCTTTTTTTGTCAATGGACTATATTTCCCGGGATATCCACCGATATGGATCATTAAAACCTCCAGCTTTTCACAGAAGAAACGGTTGACTTCCGGAAATTCAGCCTGAATTTTAGCATTGTCGATATTTCCGTAAACGCCTTTTAAAGGTTTTATTTTTTCCAGCTGTTCAATGACATCCAGACTCCCGAAATCTCCGCAGTGCCACACTTCATCAGCCTGAGAAGCATATTCAAGAATGCGGTCATCTATATAGGAATGGGAATCGGAAAGGAGAAGGATCTTTGTCATTATCTAAGCGTTCTTTCAGTAATATTTTCGTCGTATTTATCTTTAAAAACAGCGACACGCTCAGAGTTCAGTTCTCCGTCATGATTGATCACTCTTTCTTTCAGCAGCCATCTTACCAGTTTCTCCATTCCTTTTTTAGAATTCATAAAATTGGCAATTTTGGCCATATCCGTAGACTCTACTTTTGTTTTTTCGGTCAGGAAATTGAGGATGAAATAATCATCACTTACATATCTTGGGGTTTCGTTATCCATATACCGGTAAAGAAGAACCTCCTCATCATCCTTCATAGAAAAAAATGAATATTGGGCTGCATTGATCTTTTCTGCTTTCAGGATCTGTTTCCCATCCAGTAAAACTTTATCATCCTTGATGGTTACTTCCTGAGAAAAATATAAATTACAGCTTATCATCAGTAAGAACAGGGCTAATAATCTGTTGAATCTCATTGTTTATTTTTTAGACTGCAAATATAAAGAAGCTTTAATTAATGGTGCTTTTTAGTAAGAAATATCTTTTGTCCTGCGTATAGAATCCAGTTTTTTTTCGATCTCTGCGCTGAAGACTTTTTTCAGCTTCAGTTCATTCTCCGTCAGTTTGGAAATGACAAATGTACCGTTCATATTGGCATTGGAAGGAAAAAGAAGGTTAACAGCCGTATCAGAAGCTTTTTTCCATGCTCCGATATACAGGTCAAACCTTAAATTTTTAGAAGGAGTATTTTCCTGCATATTAAACCTGAAAGGAGAACTTTCAAGATTTCCTGTAATTTTTCCGTTTTTCTGAAACCTGAGCCCATGTCTTTTTTTTTCAAAAGCCTTTTGCTTTTCGTAGGTATAAATATAAGTGTCCATACTTTTCAGATTCCATGTCTGAAGAAGTAAAGGATCAGAAGTTCTGTCCTGACTTTTCATGAAACCGACGGCAGAAAAAGATATTAAAAAGATGCAGACAGATTTTTTCATAGGATGATGGCTGATTAATGAAAAATAACAAAATTTTTTACGCTGCAAAGTTAGCATCATATTTATTAAATTTGGGAAAATTAAAAAAACAATGAAACAGAAATTTTCTTTTTTCATTTTTCTTTTGACCGTTGGATTGGCCAATGCGCAGGTTGAAGAAAAAAAGCTGGATGAACTGATCCAAAATACCTTAAAAACCTTTGACGTGCCGGGAATGTCGGTGGGAATTGTAAAAGATGGAAAAGTAACCTATTCCAAAGGGTTTGGTGTACGTTCTCTTACTTCCAGACAGCCTATGGATGACAATACACTGGTAGGTATTGCCTCCAACTCCAAAGGATTTACCTGTGTAGCACTAGCGATCCTGGCCGATGAAGGAAAATTGAACTGGGATGATAAAGTTTCAAAATATATTCCTGAATTTCAGATGTACGATCCGTACGTTTCCCAAAATGTAACCGTAAAAGACCTGATTACCCACAGAGCCGGATTGGGATTGGGACAGGGAGATCTGATGTTTTTCCCGGAAGGAGGAAGCCTGACCGTCAATGATATTGTTCACAATGTAAGATACCTGAAACCGGAAAATCCTTTCAGAACAAAACTGGATTATAACAATATTATGTTCATTGTAGCCGGTGAAGTGATCCACAGGGTCTCCGGATTAAGCTGGGCGGAATTTATTGAGCAGAGAATCATGAAACCGGTAGGAATGACATCCAGTTTCGGAAGCTATACCAGAGCGAAAGCAGCTGCTAATAAAATTGATGCGCACGCTCCTGTAGACGGAAAAGCTGTTGCTGTTCCTCATGACTGGAATGAAACAGCCAATGCCGCAGGAGGGATCATGAGTAATATTAAAGATATGACGACCTGGGCAGAGTGCCTTTTGAATAATTTCACCACTAAAGACGGTAAAAAATTAGTTTCCGATAAAAATGTTCAGCAGTTATGGAGCCTTCAGATTCCTGACAGGGTAGCAGCAAAGAATCCTTATGATACAAGCTTTTACGGATATGGTCTAGGCTGGTTCCTGAGTGATGTGAAAGGCCACAAGCAGGTACAGCATACGGGAGGACTGATCGGTACGGTAACCCAGTTTACCCTGATTCCTGACCTGAAACTGGGAATTGTAGTATTAACGAATCAGCAATCCGGGGCAGCTTTCAATACGATTACCAATACGGTAAAGGACTCTTACCTTGGCGTGGCAGACAGAAACTGGCTGAAGACATACGGAGACAGAATGTCTAAAATGGAGGCAGAGTTTAATAAGCAAAAGAAAGATGCCTATGCCAAATCAGAAGCATTCAAAAAAGAAAAAGCACTTCAGCCAAAAGCAGAGCAGTTTACCGGAACGTATAACGATGCCTGGTTTGGAGATGTAGAAATTGCGCAGCAGGGGAATACCTATAGAATTTCATGTAAAAATTCACCGAGATTAAAGGGAGAGCTGCTTCCTTATTCTAATAATTCCTTCATTATCAAATGGGATGACAGGAGCTATGATGCAGATGCCTATATCATCTTTGATTATGTCGAAACAGGTAAAGCACAGTCGGCAAGGCTGAAAGCAATTTCTGATGTAACGGATTTCAGTTTTGATTTTGATGATCTGGATCTGAAGAAGAAATAATACAGGATTGATAGAAAATATTGACAGGAGAACGGGCTTTGGTCCGTTCTTTATTTTTAAATGGATATTCAATAAATACAAATGGCTCACATTAGTTTTCCATAATGGTGGTTCGTTCGCAGATTGGGCTGATGACGCAGATTTTTAGAATGATAAGACTAATGCTGTAAATCAACGAATTCCATAGAAACGGGCTTTAGTCCTGGTTTACTGAAGAAGATTAAGGTCTTGCTGTACCAAGGAAAATTCTGTGTTGAAATTTTGTTTTTCAAAGAAATTTTTCAGCTCAAGAAGTCTTTTCTTATTGTCATAAGGTATACTGGAGTTCAGTTTTCTCTGACATAACGAACAGGCTCTTGCATAATGAAAATCGGTTTCAGTAAGGGAATTGGTTCCGTTCATCACACAATTGGCATTCAGGCAGTGGCTGATCCCAAACATATGCCCGATCTCGTGGGAACTGATTTTTATTAATCTTAAAAAACTTGTATTGAAGTTAGAGTCTGTTAACGGGCCGCCGGCAAATCTGTACATCGAGGTAACGCCTACGCCGTCTTCATAAGAGGCAAGTCCAAAAACATAGTTCCATTCAGGTTGGGGAAAAAGATCTTTCTCTGTGATTCCCATCAATACAACAGCATCTTTGGGTTTTCGTCTGATCAGGATACTGTCTAATACATAGCCTGCCAATAGCTGCTCCTTGCCCTCATCAGCAGTTCTTCTTACATTTTCAGGGAAAATATCGTTGGTCAGTGCCGGAAGAATCTTCGTTTCCAGCTGAAAATATATTTTTAAATATTCCCTTGTGAGTTCTATTTCCTTTTGCTGAAGCTCATTGAACTGCCCTATCGGCTGAAGATAAATTGTATTTTTATGGGGTTCCGGCTTAATTTTTTTTAATTTCCGGAAGTCTTCGAATTTCTGAAATTTTTCATCATGATTATACCTCCAGCTTCCGGGTTTGGGAGTGGTGGATAATTTTACATCATTGCTTGCTATCGTTTCAAAATAGGTCTTTTCCTTTTTCTGACATGAAAAAAAGAATACAGAGACTATGGCATAAAGAAGAGTCGGGATAAGATTATATTTTCCCGGGCTCATAAAAGAATAGAAGTTTCTTTTTCGCACCGTCGAACTCGGACCATGAATTGCAGTCTACTTCAAAGCCGGCTACTCCGCAGGTAGGAAAATGAAAAATATCTTCAGAAATGGAATTGGCAAAATTGGAGATCCCATTATTGTGGGAGAAAAAGGCCACTGAGTTCAGATTGTCATCCAGGTCATAGATGACAGATTCAAAACTTCTTTCTGACGGATTATATAATTTTTGATCAGTAGAACAGTTCAGCTGATAAGTCTGATTAAAAATCTTGCAGGTATTAAGGGCACGCACTGCCGGGCTCGATACAAAATGATCGATGGAAATATTATTGTTTTTAAGGAATCTTGACATGTTCATAGCATCCTCCAAACCTTTGTCTGCCAAGGGTCTGTCAAAGTCGTCGGTTTCTTCCGGCCAGTCGCTTTTTGCATGTCTAACGAGGATGAGTCTCTTCATATATCTGTTTTTTGGAAGATTAAAATTATAAAAAAAATAATGGAATAAAACATGATTTATATAAAAAAACTGCGTTATGAATAAAATCAGTAAATTTTACTAAATTTGCAGACTTATGGGACAAATCCTTGCAATAGACTACGGAAAAGCCCGTTGTGGCATCGCTGTGACGGATGATATGCAGATTATAGCCAGTGGGCTGGAGACTGTGGATAACCGTTTATTGATGGATTTTCTGAAAAAATATTTCAGTGAAAATAAGGTAGAGGAAGTTGTGATTGGGCTTCCCACAGATCTGAAAGGAAATGTTTCAGAAGTGGAAACCGATATTTTAAAATTCATTGAAGAATTTAAAAAAGAATTTTCGGATATTGCGGTCCACCGTTTTGATGAAAGATTTACATCCAAAATGGCCTCGTTTTTTATTTCACAGAGTGGGAAAAATAAGAAAAAGAGGCAGGAAAAAGGATTAATAGATAAAGTAAGTGCAACCATCATATTGCAGAATTTTTTAGAACAAAGATTAAGATGATACTACCGATAAGAGCTTTTGGGGATCCTGTTTTGAGAAAAGTGGGAAAAGATATAGATAAAGATTACCCCGAATTACAGGAACTGATAGATAATATGTTCGAAACGATGTACAGTGCAAACGGAATTGGTCTTGCTGCACCTCAGATCGGTTTGGATATCCGTCTGTTTGTAATAGATGTGACACCTCTTGCAGAAGATGAGGATTATGAAGACATTAAAGATGAGCTGGCTGAATTTAAAAAAGTATTCATCAATGCCAGAATTCTTGAAGAATCCGGGGAAGAATGGAAGTTTAATGAAGGCTGCCTGTCTATTCCGGATGTGAGAGAAGATGTAAAAAGAAAGGGCACAATCGTTATTGAATATTATGACGAAAATTTTGTAAAACATACAGAAACTTTTTCCGATATTAGAGCCCGCGTAATTCAGCATGAATATGATCACATTGAAGGGATTCTGTTTACCGATCACCTGAGCGCTCTGAAGAAAAAGCTGGTAAAAGGTAAACTGACAAAGATCTCCCAGGGTGACGTAAACATCGGTTACAAAATGAGATTTCCAAAATAATTTAAACAAGGACAAAAAGAGATAATAAAAAGCAAAAAGCCAGTGCTGATTGCAGAATTTACAAAAAATAAAATTATGCTGTTAGAAAAAATAATTTCAATTTCTGGAAAACCAGGACTTTACAAATTAGTTTCTCAATTAAGAAACGGATTCATCATTGAAGATGTTACCAACAAGAAAAAAGTAAGCATTGGAAACTCAAGCCAGGTAAGCTTATTGGATAATATCGCAATGTTTACATTTGAAAAGGAAGTGCCTTTGTTCGAAGTTTTTGAAAATATTGCTAAAAACAACGACTATAAGGAAACGATTTCTCACAAATCTTCAGATGCAGAGCTGAAAGAGTTTATGTTAGCTTCTCTTCCTAACTATGATACTGAAAGAGTATATGCTTCTGATATCAAGAAATTGGCGCAGTGGTACAACATCCTTCAGAAAGCGGGATATATTACTCCTGAAAGCTTTGTGAAAGCAGAACCGGAAACGTTAGATGGTGAGCCTGCTGAAGAAGTAAGCATTGAAAAAGAAGCTAAAAAGGCAGCTCCGAAAGCAGAAAAACCTGCTGCACCAAAAGTAAAAGCTACTTCAGCTGCAAAATCAGCTCCTAAAAGTACACACAGAAAACAAGGATAATTCATTTTTGAATTGAAATATAAAGCCCTGTCAGTACACTACTGACAGGGCTTTTTGCTTTTAAGGAGATGGAGATATCAGTAGCAGCGATTAAGGAAATTTCTGTAAAGATCAAATTTCGACTTTATCTTTAAACGGTAAACATTAAACACGAATCCTGCAACCCACACCCACAACTTTCATCTCCAACGTTTGCAGTAGTGCCAAAATAACCCTTACATTTGTATAACATTGAATTTCCCATTACTTATGAATACGAAACAGGAAAAGCTGGAAGCTTTCGGAAGGTTACTGGATATTATGGATGATTTGCGTGAAAAATGTCCATGGGATCAGAAACAGACTTTACAATCCCTTCGTCATCTTACCCTTGAAGAAACCTATGAGCTTTCTGATGCTATTTTACAGGAAGACCTTCTGGAAATAAAGAAAGAGTTGGGAGATGTCCTGCTTCATTTGGTTTTCTATGCTAAAATCGGCTCTGAGAAAGAAAGCTTTGATATTGCAGACGTGATCAATTCTCTCAACGAAAAGCTGATTTTCCGTCATCCCCATATCTACGGAGATACGGAAGTGAAAGATGAAGAGGAAGTAAAGCAGAATTGGGAAAAACTGAAACTGAAAGAAGGCAATAAATCTATTCTGGGAGGCGTACCCAAAAGTTTGCCCAGTCTGGTGAAGGCTTACAGAATTCAGGATAAAGTGAAAGGAATTGGTTTTGAATTCCATGATGCGGAGGATGCCTGGAAAAAGGTAGATGAAGAAATTCAGGAGTTTCACGAAGAAACGGATCCGGAGAAAAAAGAGCAGGAGCTGGGAGATGTATTTTTCTCATTAATTAACTATGCACGGATATCGGGGATTAATCCGGACTCTGCACTGGAAAGAACCAATCTGAAGTTTATTTCAAGATTCCAGAAGATGGAAAAACTTGCAGATGAGCAGAACCTGAAGCTTGCAGAGATGTCTCTTGAGGAGATGGATGTTCTTTGGGAAAAGGCCAAAAAGCTTCAGTAATCCCGGCTGGAATGATTAATGCTATTTATGTTCATAAAAAAAATAAAAATAAATATGTTACGCTTTCTTATGTTACCCGCTTTGTTTTTACTGAGCTGCAATCCAAAAGCTCAGAATTCACCTCCTAAAGAGGATGAATTGAAAGTAGAGTTTACACTGCCCAAAAAACTGAAAGAAGTTTCAGGAATTACACTTTCCAAGGATAAGAAAACCATCTGGGTGATCGAAGACAGAGGTAATAAAAATGCTGTGTACGGCCTTAATGAGAGTGGTCAGATGGTGGCCAAAGTACCGGTTGAAAATAGTGAAAACACAGATTGGGAAGACATTATATCAGATCCTCAGGGAAATATCTACATCGGGGATTTTGGAAATAATAATAACGACCGGAAGGATCTTGCTATTTTAAAGACAGATCTGAAAGATATTACCCAAACGACAACGAAGGTGATCCAGACTACCAGATTTCATTATCAGGGTCAAACGGAGTTTCCACCGAAAAAATCCAATTTACTTTACGACTGTGAAGGTTTTGTAGAAATGGACGGTAATTTCTATCTTTTTACAAAAAACAGAAGCAAAGGGTTTGACGGGACTTTCCTGGTGTTTAAAGTTCCCAACAGAGAAGGAGATTTTGAAGCAAAATTAATAGGAACCCTAAAGCTTCAGGGAGGCTATAACGATGCGGCTATTACATCGGCAACCATCAACAGTACGAAAGATAAGATTGTATTGCTGACGCATAAAAATATTCATGTTCTTACCGGATTTACCGCTGATGACTTCAATGCTGCCAAGATTCAGAAAATTTCCCTGAACCATAATTCTCAGAAAGAAGCTATTGTTTTTCATGATGATAAAACATTGCTGATTGCAGATGAGAAAGATAAAAGCGAAGGAGGAAACGTATATAAATTTTCTTTTTAGGAGCTATATTCTTATTTTCGCAGTCGATTAAATGACTATGAAAAAATTATTTTATATTGTATTTGCACTCAGCTTATTTTCATGCAGTACAGATAATGATGCAACAGAGAATTCTCAGGCAGATTTAGAACCTGATAAAGGATATATTTTTGAAATGGACCTTCGTTCTGTAATGCCCAGCCCGGAAAAATATTACCGGTTTAGCTATGAAAGCGGACGCTTAAAAAGTATGCTTGGGAGATCTTATCACCATTCAAGTATAGGAAGTGTTTTTCATCCTGATGTACTTACACTATTTACATATTCCAATAATAAGGTACAAATAGATTATTTAGGACCTGAAGGCAGTGAAGTTTATAGAACAGCCTATTATTTGATGGAAAATAACAGACCTGTCAAAGAAGAAATATATGATAATTATACTAAATATCCTTCTTATCTGGTAACATCAAAAACTTATACATACGAAAATAATAAAATAAAAATATACCAAAAAAGAGGAGGAGTAGAATATTACACCACGTACTTTTTTGACAGCCAACAGAATCTTACTAAGAGTGAAATATTACAAAAGGCGGGTGGTATTGATGAAAAAGTTACCACTACCACATATTCTGACTTTGATAATGCTAAAAACCCATTCAAAAAACTCTATCTGATTAACGATGATTTTTATGAAAAAGGTTTGTCCACAAATAATTTCAGGACTAAGGAAACGGTAAGTCAATATCTGCCCACTCCTGCCAATGGTAATACGAACTATCCACCGGGATATGCAAAGGATCAATGGTCTTACAATTACGATTCCAATGGCCAGATATTATTATATTATCCACTTAAAAAGCTGTAATAAATCAAAATCCACAGAGCATATCTGTGGATTTTTTTAATAATAGAGTAGAAATTGAAAATGATTAATTTATTGTATTACGGAGTAAGATAAGATATATGAATATTGCCGCTTGACAACCTGAAATCCTGGGTATATCGGCAGCGTATCCTGAATGTATCACCTGCATTAAAGAAATTGATAGAGGACAGATTATGATTGAGCCCTGTGGTACGTTCACCGTGTCCTGTGGAAATTCCGGCTAAAGTAGTGAGTGTCGGTGAAACCCTTTGAATATAAGAGTTGGCCGTTCCTGCCGTTTGTCCGGTGGGATTTAAATTCAGATCATAGGTCACGTAAGGAACAATATTGTAGAATCCGGGTTTAACCACTGTGAAAAGTCCTGTAGAGGAGTTATAGGTTAAATAAGCCGTATCAATTTTATTGCTCACATTAAAGATGTAGGTTTGGGAATAGTCTTCATGAGTACTGACCGGAGTGCTGTGGGTACCGGTATAGCTTCCGCTGGCCGGGCTGATGTTATTTTTGTTGCCCACATAGATCACTTTTAAAAAGTTCTCTGATTCAATACTTTTCCATACCGGTGCATTTCCGGTTCCGTTTGACATTAAAAATTCGCCCTTATTACCTGAATATCCTTTTGATTGTGCATCACCCCCTACATTCAGGTCCTTTACCACCTGAAGGGAGCCGTTGACATGAAGAGTATTTTGAGGTGTGGGAGTTTTTATCCCTACTTGGGCATGTAGACTTATAAACATGACAGATAATGCCATATATAACAGCTTCTTTTTCATTCAATTGTAGATTTGTTTTGTTTGTTGGGGCAAATATAGAATGTTTTTTAAATGTCTGTTTTTTAATGAATTGACAAACATATTGAGCAATTTATATATTTGATCTACAGGTATAAAAATATGGCCCTTATTTAAAAGCCATATTTGTTTTATTGGTGAAAATATGAATCAAAAAATTAGAATTATTAATTTTATTTTAAATTACATTTTTTTAATAGTTAATTCTTTTTGCTGTTGTAATGTTTTGATTTTTAATGTTTTATAACTAATTTATTGAAAATAATTCTAATGTATAAAATTAGAATTATTTTGTCTTTTTAAAACCTGCATTATTTAGAATTTCATCCCGATTCCTGCAGAAACCCTTCCTCCGTCTGCACCGTAGAAATAGTTCAGACGTGCAGACATCATTTCTACGATACTCAGCCAGACTCCGGCACCGGCAGACTGATGCCATTTTCTGGAATTTTCATTGTCATTCCATACACGGCCAATGTCGTAGCCGATAAGAATTCCCATATTGGCAGGCACAATGTTGTTTCTTATTCTGCCGAAATCCCATCGTATTTCTGAGTTATTGATAAAGTAGGATCTTCCGGAGAATCTCTCGTTCCTGAAGGCTCTCATTCCGTTATTTCCTCCAATAGCAGCAGCCTGATAGAATTCGAAATGATTATTGTTGATCCACATCACGTTGCTGGAATTGGCAAAAACAAAATTTCCCTTTTTGTCAATTCTGTGATCAATGGCTAATCTACCTTTTAAAGTCAGGAAATTTCTGTTGAAATCTGACAGGGTAGCTTTCCAGTTGGCATTCAGCATAAACTCCAGTCCAAGAGTAGGGAAGGCTGCATTGTCTGCATTTTTATAGCCAAAAGTATAATTGGCTCCCACAAACTGCTGGCTGTTGAATACTTCCGGACTTACATCCGGAGACAGGTTGATGAATCTGCCTTCTTTTCTCTGTACCTTATTGTCTTCAAAAGTAAGCTGGATCTGATGGCTGAGGTTCATCCAGCTCTTTTTAGCAATGGATGGTGCAAAACTGAATTTCGAAATTCTTGCCCTGTTGTATTCTCTTTCCGTATTTTCTTTGTCATACGGGCTTTCATTAGACAGCCCAAAGAAATTCTGGGAAAACCTTGGCGTGGTATAGAAGGCATCTAAATTAAGGTCCCATCCGGAAATAGCTTTCTTGAAAATTCCTTTATATTCTACACTGAAACCTGCTGTAGCCGTATAAAAATTGGTTTTTAAGCTATGTCTCTGTGTAAAAGGATCACGGATAAAATTATTCACCGTGTAATTAGCCAGTACGCCAATGATCACTCCGTCATCCGGGTTGTAATCTACATTAGGGTAACCGGCAAAAGCACTGTATTTCGGATGTTTGTAATTGTATGAATTGATATCATAATCATCGGTAATGTTCTTCGTAGCATTACCTGCGTTATAAGTATTCTTCTGCGATTTAAAATCATAGATCTTTACCTTTCTTCCGTCGGCTACATTATACGTATCATGATTATATCCGCCTATCAGCCTGATGGTCATTTTAGGATTTCCCGTACCCACTACCTCATAGATATCATCGTCCTCCAGCCCGTAGATCCATAATTCTTTTGTTTTTGAATCATGGTAGGTTTTCTCAAAAACAAGTTCATTCTGATCTTTATTTTTACCTAATTTATATTGCTGCACCTGTACAGAATGTCCGTTTTTGGTAATGACAAATCTATCCGGGTTCACTGTTCCTGCTAAAGGAACTTTTTTCTGCAATACATCATAATACTGAGACGCATATCCCTGGAGTTTGGTTTTGCGGATTTTCAGTTTTCTCTGGATATCATCTATTGTTTCATCCTGTACTTCTTTCGGAAGATTATGGAAGGCATCATCAATATCGGCATCCGTTAAATGCTCCTGAATGTATTTGGCCTGTGTCTCCCAGTCTTCCTGGGTTGCTCCTTTCAGAAAGACAAGATCCATAGGATAGGGCTCCATTGCAAGCCATTTGACACTGCTGATATCTTCTGTAAAGGTTTTCATATGACGGATTGCAGGAACGTTCATAATAATTTTAAAAGCAGCACCGTCATATTTACTGAAAGCCTGATCCCGGTCTTTAGGAATAGGCTTGTAGATGATCCTGTCTCCCACTTCATATTCTGCCCATTTCCACTGATCGGAATGTCTGTCCCAGTCACCGATCAGCATATCAAAAACCCTTGCCCTGATGTAGGATTCTTTATCTACCGAATATTTGTTGCTTTTGGAAAGATTCTTCAGAACATCATCTGTTGAAACAATATCTTTGGCATTGTCTAATGAGGCTAATGTTTTAGGATCAGAAGAAAAACGTTCTTCAATCATATACATTTCGTCACCATAGTTTTCGTTATATCTTCCTAAAGCCTGCTGTTTGGGAATAAAATATAATTTCGGATTGCTATGGAAAATATTCAGCTTTTCTGACATATTCCCGATGGTAAATGGAGTGAACGGATGATTGGTAGTATAAAAATCCAATAAGAATTTTTCCGGAAACGTATCGGTCAGTTCTTCTCCCAATGTACTTTTCTGGAAAGCCATGTTGTTCAGGAAACGGATGGCACTTTTTTTCACGCCCCGCATTACGAATTCCTGTCCGTCAGCTGCTTTAAGCCTTAAGCTGTTAGACTGGTTTCCTCCTCCTTCTCTGAAAGGGACATAGCCGCCATTCAGTTCAGAAAGGTTGGCCGTAGGTGCTTCAATAGGAATTCCGTAATATTTTCTGTAGTGGTCTCCCCAGAGCCAGCGGTAAAATTTCCCTTTCTGGGTAAGCTGTACCGGATAAATGGTAGAAGAGAATGTAGCCGGAAAAGAATTGGGAAAATTATTCACAAATACATCCGGTTTCGATATCACTGAAATATGGGTGAGTTTTTGAAGCTGAGCATCTTTTGTGGAAAAATATTCAACATCCGTACTCTGGTCTTTTCTGAAATTTAAAACAGCAAATCCGCTGCCACCGTACGAAAAGTCTGTTTTTTCAATTATAGTGGACGGGTCAACTTTAGATCCGGCTCCGCTGATGATCTGCCTCAGATTTCCATCTTCATGATATTGTAAATTATGGTCATGTCCGGACACGAAAATAATATTTTCCTTATCCTGAACAATACTTTTCAGCCTGTTGGCGAGGTCTGCATAATGCCGGTTGTTGATATCTGCGGGGCTTGCGCCTGATGAACTTCTCAACACATTCAGAAAGCTTGCTACAACGGGAACAGGAACCTTACTGTTGAAAGGGAAAAGATGGGATCTGGCCGAACTGAAACCTGCATGGGTTCCGCTGCTGATGATAGGATGGTGCAGGGCAACAATAATTCTTTTACCCTGATTTTTGATGATAAGATCTTTAAATTCGGTAAAGAAATCCTCACGGGTTTTGATATTACAGTTTTTGTTGATTCCCGGGTAATTATCCCAGTTGGTGATCACCCATTCCGTATCAATGGCGATCAGCTTGATGTCTTTGGATATGTTGATATCGTCAATAGGGCAGCCGTTTTTTGGAAGGAAAGCTTTTTTGTCATCAAAATATTTTTTGACGAGTCCTTCCTGGGTGTTGAGCCCTTCCAGTCCACTGTACCAGTCATGATTTCCCGGAATCACCAATGTTTTTCCTTTGAAATTCCTGGTAATGGCGAGCTGATTTTCAAGTTTTATTTTTGCTGAATCATAATCTTTATCAGTTTCTTTAGGCATTCCGTTAGGGTAGATGTTATCACCTAAAAAGATCAGCATAGAATTGCTATCTGCGGAGTCCAGCTTGCCTTTCAGTAAATTTAAGGTCTTTTTTGCCTGGGGTTCATCTGCATTTCCGGCATCTCCAATCAGGAACAGTTTAAAATCACTTTCAGATTTAATGTCAGAATTTTTTACTTCAAATAAGTTTTTGCCCTTTTGTACGTTATATGTAGCGCAGGAGTAAAGGGCTCCGGCGGACATTACTGTTCTCAGAACAACAGAAGTATTTTTTAGATGAGTTTTAAAGGATAAATTCATAAATTTACATTAACAAAATTTCAGGGATGAGCATTCTACACAAAGCTAAAAATTATGTTGAAATCTTATTCAAAGATAAGTTATCTTCAGTATATTTTTATCATAATTTTATCCATACTGCCTATACAGTGAATAAGGCAGAGGAAATTATGAAAAATACTCCTGTTTCAGATGATGATCAGGAGAAAGTACTCGTAGCATTATGGTTTCATGATACCGGATATATAGAATGTGCCAAGAATCATGAGGAAAGAAGTGTGGAGATTATGAAAGAGTTTCTGCACCAGGAAAACTATCCTGAAAACTATATTTCAGATGTTGAAAAGCTGATCCTGGCAACAAAAATTACCTATGAACCACAGAATCTGTTGGAGAAAATAGTAAAAGATGCCGATTTCAGCCACTTTGCAGGTCATGACTACAATGATATTTCCGATGCGCTGAGAAAAGAATGGGAACTGACGAACGTGAGGTGTTTTTCCAATGATGAATGGAATGCCGGTAATCTGGATATGCTGAAAAATAAACATACTTACTATACAGATTACGCCAAGGAAAACTGGGAACCTCTAAAAAAGAAGAACATTAAAAAGATTGAGAAGAAATTGAATAAGGAAGAGGATAAAAAAGAGACCGCCGAAAGTAAATCTGAAGGAAAAAAAGAAAAGGAAAAATCAGACAGGAGTGTAGACACGCTCTTCAGGGTTACATTAAATAATCATACGAGACTCAGTGACATTGCAGACAGCAAAGCGAATATTCTACTGTCTGTAAACGCCATCATTATTTCAGTCTGTCTGTCCGTTTTGGTTCCCAAGCTGGATGCCCCGAAAAATTCCCACCTGATCCTTCCCAGTTTTATCTTATTGTTGTCAAGTGTACTGACGATTATATTTGCGATCCTTTCTACAAAGCCCAATGTAACCAAAACAACATTTTCAGCCCAGGATATTATCAACAGAAAAGTCAATCTGCTGTTCTTTGGAAACTTCCAGCAGATGCAGTTTGATGAATACCATAACGCCATGAAAGACCTGATCAAAGACAGGGATTATATTTATGACTCTATGGTCAAAGACCTGTATTATCTGGGAAAAGTTCTTGACCGTAAATACAAGCTTTTATCGATCACGTATAAGATCTTTATGGCCGGGATTATTATTTCCGTGCTGTCTTTTGGCTTTGCTTTTCTGAGCCTTTAAACGAAAACAATATATTATTATAAAGCCGGACAATTTTCTTTGTCCGGCTTTTTTTCTTTATTGATCTTGATTGTGACTGATGGAAACCCTCAACGCCAAGAGTCCGGTAATCCCCTGGAGATCTTCTACCCTGAGGAATTCTATATCATGTTGCAGAATGCCTTTTTTCTGCAGTTTGGAGATATAATCCAGATATTCTTTCTGGTTTTCCATTCCGAAATAGACGATGGTAATCTTTCCGGGAGCGGTAATACGTTCTGCAGAATCCTTGATATGGGCTTTATCTAAGCGTTTTTTGATGATCTCATAATAGGAATTGTAGGCTCCGTCTACATCAAAACGTTTTTCATCCATTCTGAAACGGATGTCTATCTTTTCGTTATATACAAAGATCAGGGAAGCGATATCCAGCTGAACGGGAAGGGCTTTTTTAAATGACTGGAATTCCAGTTCCATTTTACAGATGGTTTTCAGCTGCCAGTACCTCAATTTATGAACTACTTTGAAGGTGTAATGCAGCTCCGGAGCAATAGAATGGCCAATATAGAGATTATGTTCCACCCCGTCAGACTTAAATCTTTCATAATAATGTGGAAAAATGTCCTGGGCTTTCACCTGGCTTTCATCCAGCATATCTGCAAGTTTCCTGTTGACAAGCGTTATGGAGTCATCCAGATTCTTTCTGTGGCTGTAAAAAAGATCGGTTTGAGCCATCACCTGAGCAAAATACTCTTTGATTTTAGTTTTGATCTCCCTGGAGGTTTTGATTTCCAGTTTTCCCTGTAAGAATGGATGAATCTCTTCCCTCAGCAACCTTTGGAAACGCTGTTCGGTATCCGCTTTGATCTCATTGTTCAGTTCATTTTCAAAAACATCCAGTGCCAGCAGAAATTTTTCTGAATCTGAATTCGTGAGCGTGAGGATCTCAATGAGTCTTTCAATCTGGTGATTAAGATCCTGCAGCATCAGATTAAAGCGCTTTTCTGAGGAAGAACGGATATCTGATACACCAAACAACGGGGTAAGGTTTTTAAATGATATTTCTTTTAAGGTATGGATCTTCTTGCCAAGAGATGCTGTAAAGTATTTTTCAGCCTCATTTCTGAATTTCCAGATCACACTGTCATGGATGGTGGTATATTCCCGTTGTATAATAGCTTCGATCTGGTAGTTTTTCTCAAAATAAAATCTGCTGAGTGAGAAAAGGACCATATCTGTAAAAAACTCCATTTTTTTGAGTTTTAAACCGTTAAAACTCCCGGCAATAGGAGAGGTGAATTCCATGATGGCCAACAGCTCACTGTCTTTCATGATCGGAATCACCATGAAACTGTTAATATTATTATCTTTTAAAATTCTGAACGAAGGAAGCTGCTGAATATGTTCATCCAGATTGTTCACATTGGAAACCACAACAGGTTTTGAGTTATGGCTTAAATTATTGAAGGTATTTTTGCGGGTCTGCTCATCAAAAGTATTGATCCAGAAATCAAGGATATGATTGGTGAGAAGACTTTCATAAATGGGCAGTTTATCCAGTTTCTGTTCCTTTTTGTTGAAGGTCATCAGTCCGAAGCTGAGCTCCGGGACATCGAAATAGGATTTGAAGATCTCGGTAAGATTTTCGTTCGGATTTAAATTTTCCGGATCAATTTCGATCATGCTTGATTTCAGGTCAGACAAAGCAACTTCTGAGGTACAGTCTACCAGGGAGATAATGGTAAAGCCTTTCAGAATCCATGATTGAGAAGGGAAATACTTTTTCCACAGCTGAAAGTCATCCAGGTTTTCCAGAAGCATATCCAGAATATCGTCATCAGGTATTTTCGCTGTTTCTGTGGGAATAATTTCTGTAAAATCTGAGTTTACCGTGATCTTATAATGTTTGATGATTCCCTGTTTATTCGGGATATCATAATAAAGAGGAATTGTACTCTTGATATCTTTTTTGAAGTAGCTCTGAAGGATCAGGCAGCAGCAGAACACGTAAAACTCATCGTCAGTGATGTTCCTGAGCTCTATTTCAAAATCTTTTCCGGCGTCTTTAAGGATATTCTTAAACCTTTCGGTATAGTTGAAGGTAATATTGGAAAGGGGAATACTGGCCGCTTTTATTTCATTCTTCGTAAGCCCTGTAGGGAAGAGATCTGCCAGAAGGGTCCTGATGAGGTCCTCATATTTTTCCAGCAATGTGGTATCCTGAAAACCCTCCCGGAGCTCTTTGAAATTCCGGGTGCTGTCAATAAGTGATTCTGCATAGCTGACCCTGTATTCCAGGCGGTCATTATAACGGATATGTTCCAATACATCCAAATATTTTTTGAATGATATATAAACCTGAAAGGGGGAGTCTTTTTTGTAAAGATTAGCCAAGAGCTGAAATTTAAAGTAAAGTTATGAAAAAAGCAGAATATTGATGTACCGGAAATTTTATTTTATTGTCTGTAATCTGCGGATGTTTCAAAGAACTTTGTATTATATCTGAAAAATGATTGCCTTTTTCTGACAGGATGTATTTTTCGTATTACGATTAATAAATCGCATGGCAGATTTTTTCTTTTTAGTCTGAATATCAATAGAAATGAATGTTTTTCAGGTTTCTTTTGATTTTAGTTGGGAAAGCATAAGGCCATAATTTCTTTTTGGTCTAAAACAGAATGGTCGTATTTCAGAATCTCCGGTTCTTCAGGATCTGCAGTAATATCCTGAAGTTTTTCTGATGCAGGAAAATATTCAAGCCATCCTACAGCGTGATCTGTTATTTGTTGTACAGCAGGATCTTCAGAAATATCATTGGAAACATAAATTTCAATGACGATCTTTTCAGAAGTTATCTCTTCAATTCTGATCCGGGGATCATTGAACGTTTTAAGAGCAGAAGCATTACTGGATTTTACCAGAGCAGTAATGAACTCTTCGCAGGAACTGTATTTCTTTTCTTTTTTAACTGGCGTTTTCTGAGACGGCTGAGTTGCGATGACCGGTTGTGCCGGATCTGCCTTCTCCTCTTTCTTTACACATGAAAAGGAAAGAATAGCTGTTGTGGTAAAGACCAGGGGAGTATAAATTTTCATAAGATTATAATTCATAATGATTTCTGTTTTCATCACGGTGTTTTTTCACCCGGAACAGCTTTATTTATAATAAGATTATACCCGGAAGACGGTTTTCTTCTACTTTTCCATTTAATAGTTTGATATCCTCATCCATATTATCAAATTTTTCGTCTTGATTTTGCTCAATATGGCTAAGTTTTAATTTTTTAGAAGGAGAAGAATGTATAAATACATCTTTAAAGTTTTCATCAAAAGAAAAAGTACCTTTCACAAATTCTGAAACTTCATATGTTCCTATAAAATTAAATGAATCTTTCTTAAAATGATAAAGGGAATAAGTAGAAAACTGTTCTGTAAACGAAGGAAATAACAAATATCCTTCAGAAGGATCATTTTCTTTCAACAAAATATGGATGTCTTTTTCTGCAAGTTCAGGTGAGATATCATAAAAAAAGTTGATATGAACAGGCTTCCAGGAAACAAATTCCTTTTTATTATTTTCAATAGAAATATAAGCTCTTTCGGAGATATATCTGATTTTTACAATAAGTGATTTATAATTTAAATCTAGCTTTTGAACCTGTTTGTTTAGATTGTAATCTGCTTCTTTATTAATATTTAAAACTTCTGTATATAAGTTCTCCTTTGTATTATTTGTAACACTTACTATACTAGCTTTTTCATTTGCCGTGTTTAATGATTTAGCTTTTTTACAAGAAATACATACCAATAAAAGTAAGATTAAAAGGTTTTTCATATAAATTTTATGGTGTACTATTTAGTGAATTATACGTAAAAATATTTATTATCACTTTTTTAAATTTCCTGTATTTTTAGAATATCCAGCAACTTTATCTTTTCTGAATTTTAACGTAAGCATATTATTTTTCATAGAAGTTTTTATAAAATCTCCAATCTCCGTATTCTCAGAATTTGATCTTGGTTCTTTTACATAGAATTGATCTACCTTTATAAAAAAACAATAAAGATTGAGAAGTTCAATCTTTATCTTCTTCTAGAGAGAATTTATAAAATTGATAGGGTGTCTTACCCTTTATTCTTGCAGAATTATCATATTGTTCGGATTCTTCTATAACATTAGCTGTTCCATAAAATACTTTATCTTTTTTATATAATGTAATCAATAAGTCCTTTTTGTTACCTCTAATATTAACAGGGCTACTATTGGGATCATCATATTTCTTACTATAAATTTCTATTTTATCCTCGTTCGGGAATATGTAATAATCACACTTTTTTCTTAAATATACTCCCCCTGGATCAGATTGTGGATAATCATCCCTCATTCTTGTGTCTGCTGAAAATAGTATTTCATGGGCTGTGATTTTTAATTTGAACCAACCTACTTTATCGATTATTGACTGGTAAGTTTTTAGGTTCTTATCATCTGAATTAAGATAAACACCTTCCCAATCTTGTAAAGTGTTATTGAAATTATCATTGAGTTTCTTTTCAGGAGTATTTTGATACCAAAATCTTTCTAATTTTTCCCCATTCAAAATTCCAAATTTATAAGAATTTGGTTCCTCATCTCTTATATAATTTGTAGGAGCAGGACAATCATATATTTTTATATCTAAATTTTCTTTTCTTAATTTTCCATTACCAATTGAATAGACCTGATGTATTTCAAAAAAATCGTCATTGTTATTTATTATATATTTTCCAATGGCAATACCATGTTTACTGTTTTGCTTATCTAGTTGACAAATTGAATAGTAATAATCTTTTTTAATTTTCAATGTGTCTCTTAGTATACTATCTTTTATAATGAAAAGATATTTATTATCGTATTCTACAAATGTATTTTTGCCTTTATCAATTGGAGAAAATTCAATTATTGATGTATTATCTTCGATATTTTGCCATCCTTTTTCTATAAAAAATTGTTTTTTCTCATTGAATAGTTTCTTAAGGATTTCTGAATCAAGAATCTTAACTCCATTGTTATATGTAACTTTACCGTAATCTTCAACTCTAAATTTTTCACCAATAATATGATGTTCCTGTCCTTTACAATTAATGAATAAACCTGTTTTCTCTAAGATTTTCTGTGATTCAGATTTATTGCAATTTAATAATAAAGCACAAAAAGCTAATAGTAAAACGGGATATTTAAGTATATAACAATTTCTTATCATCATGTGTTATTGATGCATTGGCTTTAATCTCTATGTTATTCTTATGAATTTTATTTCTGGTTAATGTATTTTTGAATATCTTCAATTTTTATATCATTTAAACTTATGAAATGTTTTAATTTAATAGTTTTACCCGTTTCTTCATAAAAGCTTTTGACGCCAATCTGGGACAAATAAAAATTATCTTTTTTCCATTCAAATACTAATTGGTAAATAGAATTTTCTGCTTTACTTATTACGTCTACTGAAAATGAATTTTTACCAATTTGTTTGAAATCCGAGTAAGAATTCATTGGTTCATTACATCTTAAGCAAGGAATAATATTTTTATTATTAGTAATCTGAGTATAATTATTACTGTTTTTACCTATGAAAACATCTAGTGTTCTAAAGTATGAATTGATATTATCAAAATATTCATTACCCATAACATTTTCTTCCTTTGGGTTAGCTCGTATTAAAACCTTATCATTTATTTTATCATTATTAAAATCAAAAATCAAACTATCTATTGTTACTTGATTTGAAAGATTATTTTTTATAGGTTTAATATCTTTCTTTATGATGGAAGGATTTGTTTTAGTAGCAACAACTGCAAAATCAAATACATGTTGTTCCTTTTTGTTTTTTGTTACTATTTTTTTCGGATCAAAAGTAAATGAGATTTTATTTTCTGATTTTTTGATCGATAGTACTTCTTTAATATTATATTTTTCATAATTGTATTGTGGACCACAAAATCTAAAAGTTTTGATAAGTTGGTTTTTATCAATGAGAATAGCATACATACTTCCTGTAAGAATATCCTGGTAATCTTCGATAAGTATTATTCTAAGATTAGGGTCAATTGAATTAGTAAACTGATAGGCAGAAACTCCTACAGCGTCCATTTTACAATGATTTTCTTCTGTAACATCAATTTTATTACCTTCATTAGTTAGTATTTCTATATGATTGGGTTGATCAGAAAATAATCTTAGGGTGGTTTTATTCAATTTGAAAACAAGTTCATCATTCGTTGTAAAACTACCTTCAAACTTAAAATTTGTCGTTATAATATTTTCAACAGGTTTTTCTTTACACTGCCCAAAGAATGTAAAAAAAATTATAAAAGCGAATAATATTAACTTTTTACTTCTAGCTTCTTGCATTTTTAACGCTTGTTTGTTTAGGTTCATCTATAGGTTTTAAATTTACATAAAATGCAGGATTCGTTCTGTTATTAGTACCCTCTTTGCTTCCAGGATATTTATTACTTCCGATTTCAAAATGTAAATGTGGATTTGGGACTCCTTTTGCATTGCCGCTTTCACCAGTATAACAAATTGTTTTTCCTGCAGCTACTTCTCCGCTTTTTACTTCTACAGAGCTTAAATGACAATATCTGAGATAATACTTAGAGGCATTGGCATCAAACCCTGCACCATTTTCAATTTCTCCGGTAAACTGCAATGTATAATTCCGCTTTGCAGCACGAAGATCGTCACCTTTTACTTCAAGAATAAGAATCGTACCATAGGAAGGGCTTTCCATTACTTCTACAACGATACCGTCCAGACATGCTACAGCTGGAGTTCCTGGTGTAGCGAAAAGATCCAGCCCTTGATGGTTTTTTGTTCCACCGTTTCGTACCTTTCCAAATGCACCATTTTTTTCAGCATGATTACCTTCGGAATTATAATATGTTCTTTGTGAAGACGCAAGTGGATCATGCCATGTACTGTTGTTACTACCTTCATCAGGTGTACATTCATCAACTTTAAAGGCGGTTACTGCTTTTTTGAAGAAATTCCTACGTCTTGTATAATGTGTTTGATCTAGATTTCGGTTAATTATCCTTGTTATTGAGTTTACAACATCATCAGAAGTTCCTTCGTCGGCTTTCTTATTGAGATTATTGTTAATCCAATAGCTTAGCCCTGACATAACTGCATATTTAGGCTGCTCCAGTAATTCAGGATTTGTAATCAAATTTCCTTGACCAGGGAAAGCTTTCTGAAATTCTGAATTTATTTGAGTATAATTATATTTTCCTGTTAACTGAATAAGACCACGTCCAATATATTTATATCCTTCTTGTTTAGTTTCATTACCTAGATCGTTACAATTATTAACTCTTGAAACACTACAAGAAACTATATCTTTTTCATTATCAACATTTCTTAAACCATAGGCTCTTATTGCTAATTCATAAGTATTTCCTTTATAAAGTTCTGCCTCATTTGGATGTCGTTTAAAATATCCGAACAGAGCTTTTAATGTAGAGACACTGTAGTTTCCGATTTCTTCAAGAAGTGTTCGGAACTCTGTTTCAGAACCCATCTGAGTAATTAGATGAGCTTTCCTTCTACATGTGTTGATCTCGTATTTCAGTCTTATATCATTAAGTTCTTTTATCAGTAGCTTTGCCAAGGTCTCATTATTTGCAGCAGCTGGGAAGACTTCTTTTATCTGTTCAAATGTTATCTCCGCCTCACATCTCGGACACTTATTCCCAATCTGGAAGTACGCCCCATCCTTATTCAGGAACTTCTTATCATGCTGTTTTTCTCCCTGCGCTTTGGCGTGAAGATACAGGAATTCCGGGACTTTTTTCAGGAGTTTGAACGTAATGGTATCTCCGGGCTGATAATTTTTTATGGCTAAAACTTTTTTTATTTCTTCTTCACTGGAAGTTTTACCGTTTTCTATTTTAGGATTTCTGGCATTTCCTTTTTTGGCGTTTTCGAGGATGGTCTTAGCGATGGAAGCCTTTTTGGCTTCATTATCTATATTTGTGGCACCTCCGAAGGTGTACGTGTAAGTTCCGTCTTCTTTTCCTTTGCTGATCTTGTCTTTCCATTGTTTCAGTTCTTCTTCGGATTTAGGGCGGAGATGAATAGGGATTTTAACCATATTATCTTTTACCGTTCCCGTGAATACTGTTTTTTCAGTTCCCGGAACTGCCTGTCCGGCAGGTGTTTTTTGTTCCATCTGTTCTTCGGTAATTTCCAGAACAGGAAGAACAGCATCTGCTGCACCTTTGATGATTCCGTCTTTTTCTTTGATGGAGATGGTGACCTGTTTTCCTTCCAGCATCATCGTTCTGGCTACCAGATACAGTTTATCGTCTAATGGTGCACTGTCTACTTTTTTGAAGTCTGGCCCCAGTTTAAAGGTTTTAAACGTAACAGTTTTCTGATTGACAGTATCTTTACCGTAAGCTTCAGCAGTTAGTGCTGCGGCAATCACTTCAAGAGTAGCATATTTTTTCTGAGATTTCAGGCTGTCTTTAATTTTACCAAGAATGGTCTGTGCCACTTTATTTTTCTCTTCGGCAGTTCCTGTTTTGTTACCACTCTTAGTACCTCCGAAAGTGTAGGTATGCGTACCATCTTCTTCGCCGGTTTGTTTTGTATATTCTTTTTTTGCAAAATAAGCATCCAGAAGGTCTTCTGCTTTTACCGGATTTACTGTGGTAGGAGAGACGCCTCCCGGAGGGGGAGAGGTTGCCGGCTGGGTATTATGGGCAGTTCCGTGAGCTGACTGTGGCTCAGGCTCAGGTTGTGTCGGAGCTGGTGCAGGTTGTGGCTGTTGAGGTTGCTGTGGTTGTGGTTGTGGTTGTGGTTGTGGTTGCCCGGACGCAGGGCGTAATTCGTCAGGAGTACTGACATTTACATTGTTGGTCGCATGCTTTTTATGGGCATAATATTCTACGGTTACATAGAACTCCATTTGCTGGGGATCTGTTTCTCCCTGCATTGCTTTTCTCATGAGGGCTTTTGTCAGCATAAATTCTGCTCTGGCAATTCCGTTTTTTACCTTTTCCTTTTTGCTGTCTATAGGAGTATTGCCTGTGCTGTGTCCTGAGTCTCTGGCATCATCTTCCCAAAGAGTAAACAGAAGATACTCAGCTTCCAGGTTCATACACCTGGCTTCTGCAACCAGTTTTTCAGTAAAGCTGAAAACTGTGCCTGGGGTATCATCTATATATTTTAATTCAACTTTATTGATTCTTGGGACGTCACTGGGCTGGGGCTGTATCTCAAGGGCCATGGGTGTTCTCCCTTCCGGATTATGAAGATAAGCCTCTATTCTGAAAGTATCTTTATAGGCGGTTGTATTAAACGTAAAACTGCTTACCCCAACTTTCTTAATGTTAGTGGGTACAAATTTCCCGTTCACCTTTTTGAACAGGTGCCAGGTAACGTGGGCAGGATTTCTTTTTGCTGCTGGGGTGGCCGGATACCATTCATCAATTTTATAGGTAACCAATTCGCCAACTTTTGGTTTTGTATTTCCCGATATTTTATAAATTCCTTGTTTTGACATGGTGGCTTAGTTTTAGGTTAATAGGCATCTACTTCATCACCTTCTGTCTCTTTCTGGAACTCTTTGAAATCTACAAAAGGATTGATATGATGCTGTTCCTGGGGATCTGCATTTTTTACATTTTGCGGGCTCATCGCTGCGGTCTGCCCATGTTCCATGATCGTGATTTTTCCGCCTGTAGAGCACATGAGTTCGGAAATTTCAGTGACACAGCTTTTACCCATAACCTTTATTTTTTCATAGGTTTTTTGCCATTTTCCGGCAGGTGCGTAGGCGCAGGGCAGGTATCCGCCCGGTGTTGGTTTCAGTTTGCATTTTCCAAAGCTCGGCCCTTGTGGATTAAACTGAAGATCATCCTCGGTGACAGCCAGATAATCAGCCTGCCCCTCTTCATTATTCCAATAATGTTTCTGATGAGAAGTTACTTTAAATTGCGGAAACAGATCGCCCTGATTACATTGGGCTTTTCCTTTCTGTATGACGAGATGTTTTCCGTCATGTGGTGATGCGGATCCGGACATATTTTGCGTTTTTTTGGTGTTGTTTCAAAGATAGTAAATTAACCTGAATTCAGTACAGCACATTTTTATTTTTCATGGGATCAGAAGTTTAAAATGTGGTATCATCAAATTAAAGCCTTTAATGATAACTTCCAATTTCAGTTTTCCAAGCTTCCAGTCTCATTTTATATCATTCCTTTTCCATCATTAAAACATCTTTTTCAGTTACATCGCCGATCCGGATTTCAAAACTTCCGGTGATCTTCCGAATGACCAGGTCAGTGCGGTCAAAAATATATTCAGCTTCATGGCTGCAGGAAACGGAGCGGCTGTTAAAAGAAGCCTGTTCCTGGTACGGATAGCTTTTATCATAAAGCTGATTGAGATTCCGGTAATCACAGGATTTTCCACTTTGGATGATTTTCAGAGGTTCATCGGTTTCATTCTGTTCTTTGGGTAAGATCCGGTTATAAAGCTCAAAACGGATAGGGGACGCATGGGTCAGCCAGGGGATAAATTCATGATAAACTCCTGAGTCTGTCCAGCCATCATACTTTGCCCTGTAAAAGGCACCAAAGAGAAACTGTACAGGCAGCATATGGCGGATACTTGTCAGTATATGCCCCTTATCTTCCGTCTTTTTTTTCATCTGATCAATATACGAGGCAGAAATATCATCCGTGAAATATCTTTTCAATGCTTCCAGCTCATTTTTAATGGTTGATTCGGGATGATAGAATTTTACATCCTTAAGTTGAGCTGCTGAGCTTACCCTGATCTCTACAGGAAACAGGATTGCAGCACAGGCTTTGGCGAGACTGGATATTTTACTGTCTGATTCCTCACCATTTTTACGGGACCCAAAGATCTGCAATGAAAAAAAGTGATCATCTTTTTCGGCCCTGAGATACTTCAGCTCTGTCTGGTATTGATAGCTTGCCTGCTGTCTTCCATCCTGATACTTCAGTTGTCTTACAGTATACATACCGCCGAGTAAAGGAATGGGGTAAGTAATTTTGCCCTGAGGGGGATGGTAATATAAGCTGTCTCCGTTATCACTGATCTTTTGGTTAAGGATACTGATCTCATTCCCGAAAGGAATATGAAGAAGAGTTCCGGGTTTCAGATGCACAGGTTCAGCAAGCCTGTTGTGGAGGGCACAGTATGTATTATGAAATTCTTTAAGGTATGCGGGGTTTTCTACTTTCAGATCGGCAGCAATCTTTTCTAAAGTATCGCCCGGAAGTGTCATGTAGGTGATCATGTGATAGGTGTTTAATGATTAAAAGTCATGATTATAGTTTCAGGAACCGGAATAAGTTTCCAGGGGTGTAATTTATAAAAAATCTCATAAAAAAAAGACCTCTCAGATTTCTGAAAGGTCTTTGTAATATATTTTTAATATACGTTCTATAATCCGAACACTCTTGCAAACAGATCCGGGAAGATTCCCAGGATGATAATTGCTGCAATTACCACTACTGCAATGATGTTGTAAGTTAGTGTTACTTTTTCTGATGATTTGAATGTAGATTCTTTAAAGAAGAACATTGCAATGATCAGTCTTAAATAATAAGCGATCGATAGCGCAGAACCTAAAACGGCTACTAATACCAGGAAAGCCGCACCATTCATTGCCTGGGAGAATAAAGCAAACTTTCCCATAAATCCGGCTGTCAGCGGAACTCCTGCCATTGAAAGCATAGAGATTGTAGCTGCTGTAGCTAATAAAGGTTCAGTTTTCGCCAATCCTTTGAAGGCTCCGAAAGAAGTTTCTCTCTTTAATTTCTCTACCCAGATCAGGCACATGAAAACTCCTACTGTAGATAAAGCATAAGCAAATAAATAGAATGCTAAGTTATAGGTAGAAAGACTTGTCATTCCGAAGAATACCAATCCGATGTATCCTGCATGGGAAACTGAAGAGTAAGCCAACATTCTTTTTGCATTGGTCTGGGCAAGACCCATCACGTTGGCCAAAAGTAAGGTAATGATCAGGAATACTCCTAAAACATTGATCCACTCATGGGTAACGCCTGCAAACCCGATCGTCATCAGTCTGAATAAAGCAAAGAATCCTGAGATCTTTACCACACTCGCCATGAAAGCTGTGATCAGTGAAGGTGAACCTGCATATACATCAGGGCTCCACATATGGAAAGGCGCTAATGCTACTTTGAATGCCAATGCACAAAGGATCAGCAATACTCCTAAAATGAACATTACATTTCCAGAATTTGCCACTCCGAAATCATGGATTTTGTAAAGATCAAAACTTCCCGCACTTCCGTAAATGAATGCAATACCGAACAATAGGAAACCTGTTGCAAATGCACCCATCAAGAAATACTTGATTGAAGCTTCGTTGGATCTTAGATCAGTTTTGTTGGCACCTGCCATTACATATAACGGAATAGAAAGAATCTCAACTCCCAGGAATAGGGTTACCATATTCTGGTATCCGAAAAGAACGATCCCTCCGCATAATGCAAACAGCATCAATGCATATAATTCTGACTGGTGGCTTCTGTGATTGCTGAATGCAAAACCTCCCAGGAAGAATAACAATAAAGTTGTTACGATTGATATTTTAGTGAATAATGCAGTATTGGCACTGTATTCATACATATGCTTGTAATGGTCGAAGAACGAACATTCCGGCATAAAACTTACATACAATGCGATGATTAATCCCAAAATCCCAATGTATCTTGCGAATTTTCCTTGTTCAAAAACTCCTGAAAATAACGCAATAACTGCCGTTAGGAAAACAATAATTAAAACACTCATTTCTTAAAATATCAAATTAACTTACCATTGATTGGTAGATAAACTTCACCGAACTACTCACCATGTCGATTACCGGTTGTGGGAAAATACCCAGTAAAATCACAAAAACCGCTAAACTTGCCAATACAGAAAATTCTACACCTGATAAATCTTTTGCTGTACTTAAAACTGCTTCATCTCCTTCCCCGAACATTGCTTTTCCGTAGAATCTCAATAAATACACTGCACAAAGAATTACCGTAAGACCAGCAATGACTGCTGCTGTTCCGTTAAAATCATATACAGATTTTAACAGGATAAATTCCCCGATGAATCCATTGGTTAATGGAACACCCATTGAACCTAATATAATGATCAGGAATAACACCGCAAACTTAGGAGCAACTTTTGCCAAACCACCCATTTGTCTGATGTCTCTTGATTTAAATCTCTTGTATAAAATATCACAACAGTAGAATAATCCCACCACGTTGATACCGTGAGCGAATGTCTGTACCAAAGCTCCTTCAGCACCTTCCACGTTGAAAGTTCCTCTCAAAGTAACTACTGCTGAAGCGAAGATACCGGCTACCATCAATCCTACGTGAGAGAAAGATGAATAGGCAATGATTCTTTTCATATCCGTCTGGATGATGGCAATCAATGCTCCGTGTACAATTCCCACAATAGCAAGGATGATCACGATCTGTCCTGAAATTCCTGCAATAGGAAGCGGAGTGATCGGAAGCAAATAACGCATTACACCGTACACTGCCATCTTAAGCATGATCCCGGATAACAGCATCGATCCCTGAGTAGGAGAGTAGGTATATGTATCAGGCTGCCATGTATGGAAAGGGAATACCGGTAATTTCACTGCGAATGCAAAGAAGATAAACCAGAATACCACAGTCTGTTGTGTTTCGTTCAGTTGTGCATTGTAAAGATCCGTTAAAGCGAACGATGCAGAGTGGTTGTACACATAGATCAGTCCGGCTAACATAAATAAAGATCCTACGAATGTATATACGAAGAATTTCGTAGTGAATTCAAACCTTTTATTCTCCTGTCCCCAAAGTCCGGCAATAAACCAAATGGGAATCAAAGTTACTTCCCAGAAAATATAGAACAATAATCCGTCTAAAGAAGTAAACACTCCCACAAGACCGAATTGCATCAACAGAATCAGTCCGTAGAATGTATTTCTGTAGTTTACATTTTCATTGAAAGAAGATAAAATGATGATTGGCGCTAAAATGTTTGTCAGCAGTAAAAGAAGCATGCTCATCCCATCGATTCCGAAGTGAAGTGAGCTCTTCATAAATTGTGACCACGGATAATTGATCTCGTGCTGCAATACGCTGTCTACAGTCGGAGTAAAATCAAAATCCGAAAGTACATAGAACGTAAGGAGCATCTGTACCAATGCGATCCCAAGTGCCAAATATTTGCTGGAATTACTCTTCCAGGCAAAAACTAATCCCGAACCTACTAGAGGTAATAGTAATAATGTTAATAATAAACAAGACATTATTATTGTAATAAAAAGTTAACAATTAATATAATTCCCACAGCTAAAGACATGATAAGAATATACGTCTCTACATTTCCGTTCTGTACACGCTTCATGGCTTTTCCGCTGTCTTCAGCACCATCACCTACAAAGTTTACAAAACGATCCAAGATACCCTTATCAAACATTTTTCCTCCGCGTCCTAATCCTTCAACAGTTTTTACAATCAATGCGTTGTAAAGTTCGTCAACATATAATTTCTTAGCAGAAAGCTTTTCCCATCCGGTATAGTTTTCTTCTGCAACAGCCATCTTTTTCTTTTTCACGTAAGTGTTTCTGACGATGAACCATACTGAGAAGAACATCAATACTGTAGCTGCCAGTAAGATCATTTCTGTATTGAAAGGCACTCCTGAAAGAGTAGCTTCCATCTGGCTGTAGCTTTGTTCCGTAAGAACAGGCTTTAACCATTCCATCAGTTTAGCATAGTGGCCATGGCCGATGAAGTGTGGCAAGTTAATGAAACCTCCTACTACAGAAAGAACAGCCAATACGATCAATGGTAATGTCATATTAGACGGGCTTTCATGTAAGTGGTGTTTCTGTTCTTCAGTACCTCTGAATTCTCCGTGGAATGTCAAATAATACAGTCTGAACATATACGTTGCAGTCATTGCCGCCAAAACAAATAAGATTACCCAGTAAACCGGATTTTTAGCGAAAGCTGCTACTAAAATTTCGTCTTTGGAGATCATCCCCGATAATAAAGGGAAACCTGAAATAGCTAATGTTCCGATCAGGAATGTAGCGTGCGTAAGAGGAATATATTTTTTAAGCCCTCCCATGAAACGCATATCCTGCTCGTTGCTCATCGCGTGGATTACAGAACCTGCACCTAAGAATAATAAAGCTTTAAAGAAAGCGTGTGTCATTACGTGGAACATGGCAGTTGTATAAGCTCCAAGTCCTAAAGCAATGAACATAAATCCAAGCTGTGAAACGGTAGAGTATGCCAATACTTTTTTGATGTCGTTCTGACGTAATGCATAGAATCCTGCTAAAGCCGCAGTTAAGAATCCGATGAATAAAATTCCTCCCTGTACAGTTGGTGCTAAAGTAAATAAGAAGTTAGATCTTACTACTAAATAGATACCCGCTGTTACCATTGTTGCTGCGTGAATTAAAGCAGAAACAGGAGTTGGCCCGGCCATCGCATCCGGTAACCATGTATATAAAGGAACCTGAGCAGATTTACCGGTAGCACCGATGAATAAACTCGCTGTGATAAAGATGATCACGGTTCCGTCCAGTTCAAATTTTGAAGCGTTTTCTGCTACAGAAAGGTAATCTACAGCATTGGTCTGAGAAGCGATCATGAAGATACCGATCAATAACGCAAGGTCACCGATTCTGTTCATAATGAAAGCTTTTCTTGCTGCCTTACCGTATTCTTCGTTGGTATACCAGAATCCAATCAACAGGTAAGAACAAAGACCTACACCTTCCCATCCGATGAAAAGGATCAGGTAGTTGCTTCCCATTACTAAAAGCAGCATCGAGAAGATGAAAAGGTTCAGGTAAGTGAAAAACTTATAGAATCCTTTGTCATGACTCATATATCCGATAGAGTATAAGTGGATCAGTGAGCCGATACCCGTGATGATCATCACCATCATTAAAGAAAGCTGATCGATCTGGAATCCGAAATTGATCTGAACTCCGTTTACTCTAAACCATTCAAAAGCTTTTACGATTACAGGCTGGCTTTCAGAGCTGAAATTCATGAAAAGACTTACAGCGATACAGAACGATCCGAAAACCATTGCCGTAGCCAAAGAACCCACCACAATTTTTGGAAGATTTTTCCCGAATAAACCGTTAATAAGAAACCCTAAAAGTGGTAAAAGTACTATTGCATATACTAAATTCTCCATTCTTATCCTCTTAATTTATTAAATATACTTACATCTACAGAACGGGTATTTCTATACAGCATAGCAATAATTGCCAGGCCTACCGCCACTTCAGCAGCAGCAACCACCATAATGAAGAACACCAGAAGCTGTCCGTCCCCGTTGCCTTTGTATGCTGAAAATGCAGCTAATAAAAGGTTTACAGAATTAAGCATAAGCTCTACACAGCCCAGCATCACAATAGCATTTTTTCTAAGCAATACGCCCATTACCCCTAAACAGAACAATACTGAACAAAGGATGATGAAGTAGTCCAAAGGGATGCTTTGTATAAATGTATTTACTTCTCCCATAATTTTATAAATCTTTTTTACCGATTAATACCGCACCTACGATACCTGCTAAAATCAGGATAGAAGCAAGCTCAAACGGTAAAACATATTCATTAAACAAAAGTCTGCCCAGATTCTTGGTAAGACCTACACCTCTGTCTACATTCTCCACTACAATATGGTTGTCTCTTACTCCTCTGAATACCCCTAATACTCCTACCAAAAGAAGACCTGCGGTAAATACTCCAACAAATTTTAAAGTATTTCCCTTCTTACTTTCGTCTTGTTTATTAAGGTTAAGCATCATCAGGATGTAAAGGAACAATACCATGATGGCACCTGCGTACACTATAATCTGGATAATTGCCAGGAACTGGGCATTCAGAAGAATGTACATGCCGGCAATTGAAAACATCGTAACAATTAATGACAGAATAGCATATAAAGGATTTTTTGCAAATACAAAGTAAACCGCACTTGCCACTGCTAAAAACGCCACCAAGAAAAATAAAAACTGATCCATTATTTTACCGCATTTTTTTGTTTCTCGGATTGTCTTGTCGTGATGTCAATCCTTTCATTTATTTTTTCAACCAATTTATCTTTACCGTAAATGAAAGAACCTCTGTTAGTCTCTACATCTACCAGCCTATCGGTAAGATAAATGGCAGATTTAGGACAGGCCTCTTCACACATACCGCAGAAAATACATCTCAGCATATTGATTTCATATACTGAAGCATATTTTTCTTCTCTGTAAAGATCTTTTTCCTCTTTAGTTCTTTCAGCAGCAGTCATCGTAATGGCTTCTGCAGGACAAGCTACCGCACAAAGTCCGCAAGCTGTACATCTTTCTCTGCCTTCCTCGTCTCTTTTCAAAACGTGCTGACCTCTCCAGATGGTAGTTCTCGGCTTCTGTACTTCCGGATACGAATATACTGCGGGAGCACCCTTTATCACGGTTCTTACAGCATGCTTAAATGTAATCCCCATCCCTGTAAAGATGGCAGGAAGGTAGATTTTTTCAGCAAGGGTCATTTCTTTATTGGAAACAACTTTTGATCTGTTTGTAAGTTTCATTTAATTATAGATATTAGATGTTAGACACCAGATTTTAGACTAATCTTGTCTGTTATCTTAATTTTTAATATTCAATATTCACACAAACCTAACAGGTTTCAAAAACCTGTTAGGTTTAGATAATTTAATTTCCAAACGCTAAAATTACAGCTCCTGTAATTAAAAGGTTTACCAATGCCATCGGGATTAAAGTTTTCCATCCTAAGTGCATTAACTGGTCGTATCTGAATCTTGGAAGCGTCCATCTGATCCACATGAAGATCAGAATTCCGATTACGGTTTTCGTTAAGAATGCTACGATACTTAAGATTCCTGCAACGTTTTCTCCCCAGTTCTGAGTTACCCATTCAATACCAGGATAGTTGTAACCTCCGAAGAAAAGCACCACCATGAAAGCATTGGAAATAAACATGTTCACATATTCCCCGAACATATACAGCCCTAACTTCATGGAAGAGTATTCTGTAGAGTACCCTGTTACCAGTTCAGATTCACATTCAGGTAAATCGAACGGGTGTCTGTTTGTTTCAGCTAAAGCTGCTACAAAGAATACAAGAAAAGCAATTGGCTGGTAGAAAATGTTCCAGTTCATACCTGAAACCCAAGGAATCACTCCCCAAAGTTTTCCACCCGTCTGGCTTTCTGTAATTTCTTTCAGATCTAAACTTCCTGTCATCATAATGATAGAAAGAAGGGCCAATCCCATTGCCAACTCATAAGAAATCATCTGAGAAGAAGCACGGATAGCACCTAATAATGAATATTTATTATTGGAAGCCCAGCCTCCGATCATAATTCCGTAAACACCGATGGAAGCCATTCCGATGATGAAAAGTACCCCAACGTCAATGTTGGCTACCTGAAGATCAAAAGAAGTACCTGCAATATTTAAACTTTTACCCCAAGGAATAACTGCTCCTGTGATCAATGAAATAAACATTACTAAAGCCGGTCCCAATACGAAAAGGAATTTTTCTGCATTGGCAGGCGTAAAGTCTTCTTTAAAGAAGAATTTTCCACCGTCAGCAAGAGGCTGCAGCAATCCGAAAGGTCCGGCTCTGTTCGGACCAATTCTATCCTGCATGATAGAGGCCACTTTTCTTTCTGCCCAGGTAGAGTAGGCTGCAATCGTCAACGACAGCAGGAAAAGTGCTAGTACAAGTATAAGTTTAAATGTAAGTAAATCCATTTTATTGTTATAGATGTTAGAAGTTATGAAAATGGAAGCTGGAAGATGTAAGTTATAACAATCACATGACCAAAGTTTCTCATTTTCAAATTAACTCATTATCAAATTTTCAAATTTTATTTTTCGTCTTTTTCACTGATCTCTTTAGCCATAGGATTGTCTAAAACTCTTAGTTCATCCTTAGGTTTTTCATAGTGATTTAATGAAATTACAGAGTGTCTGTCGATATGTCTAGGACCTTCGATGTTCCAGTCTGATAAAGCTTTTCTTTCGAAACGGCATGTATCGCAGATGAATTCTTCCACTTCACCCCACTGGTCTTTTCTTGCAGTTACTCTTACAATCTCATCACCTTTCATCCATACTACAGCTTTTCCTGAACATTTATCACATTTACATGAAGCGTTCATTGGTTTTGTAAACCACACTCTGCTTGCAAAACGGGCAGTTCTGTCTGTTAGTGCTCCAACCGGGCAAACGTCGATCACGTTTCCGATGAAGTCATTGTCTAAAGCTTTATTTAAATACGTTGAAATTTCAGCGTGATCTCCTCTGAAAAGGATACCGTGTTCTCTTTGGCCTGTCAGCTGGTTTGCTGCTAATACACATCTTGCACAAAGAATACAACGGTTCATGTTCAATTTGATGTTCGGTCCAAGATCATCAGCTTCGTAAGTGTTTCTTTCGAATTCTGTTCTTGTATTCTCCACACCATGTTCATATCCTAAGTCCTGAAGATGACATTCTCCTGCCTGGTCACAGATAGGGCAGTCCAGCGGGTGGTTGACCAATAAGAATTCAGTAACCGCTTTTCTTCCTTCCTGAGCTTTCTCAGAAGTAAGGTTTTTTACTTCCATCCCGTCCATTACATTGGTTCTGCAGCTTGCCACCAATTTCGGCATAGGACGTGGGTCTGCTTCAGATCCTTTGGAAACTTCCACAAGACAAGTTCTACATCTTCCTCCACTGGTTTCCAATTTGCTGTAGTAGCACATTGCAGGAGGTACAGATTTTCCACCGATTTGTCTTGCAGCTTCCAGAATAGAAGTCCCAGGCAAAACTTCAGTCGTCTGTCCGTCTATAGTTATTTTGAATTTTTTAACCTCTTCGCTCATATTCTATGCTTTTCGCTTATGCTTGTAAGCTATATTTTAATTATACTTTTTCGTATTAAATGTATATCCGATACCTCCGAGAACCTGTCCGAAAACAAAATCCTGACGTGCTTTGTCCGGTTTGTTGTTTAATGTGGTTTTAATGTCCCACATATTGATATAACCGGCTTTTCCTTCTACTCTCAGCATCCAGTTTTTCCAGAAAACAAGGTTAAGACTGGATCTGATATCGGTTCCCATCCCTGCAACGTGAAAACGGTCACTTCTTTCATTCCCAAAAAGCTTTACATTACTTTTTGGAAACATAAATCCGATTCCGGCTCCATAAGACCATACCAAATCTATATTTTTCTTATGAACAAGATTTCTGTATTTCTCAAGACCTAAATTTTCATAATTAAGTCCGTCCGTATGTTCGAAAGTAAGGAACTTCTGATCTGCAAGATTTACCTGCCCGTTTTGTACCATTGCTGCATATTCAGGATCTGAAATATGACCTTTGAAGTTAACGGTCTGGTTCTGATCCATCACATATTTCATATGGTCGATCCCTAAAACAAGGGCTAAGTTATCTTTAATAAAATACCCTAATCTGAAGTTATACTGCGTTACGGTAAACCAGCTTGGATCAAAATACACAATTCCAAATTTTGTAGGCCTGTCCTGTGCCGTTACATTATTCAGCTGGAAATCGTATCCGTTTCCGGTAAAATGGATATCAGAATTGCTGTAAGCCGCTCTGTTCCACCCGTAAAACACAAAAACCTGACCTTTTTTGTTTAATGGTAAAGGCTTTTCTTTTTTTTCAGCTTTGATCTTCTGTTTCTCACTCGCTACATATGACAAATCCTCTTCTACGGATCTGTTATAATTTGCAGTGTCAATTTTCTTATTTTGTGCAAACACAAAATTCGACATCATTAAGCCGACAACCAATAATCTTTTCATTTTCTACCTACGCATTCTTTTCTACAGCCGGGATAGGATCTGCATAATGTGCCAATCCATAATTTTGTGTCTGAGACAACTCAGGGTTTTTCACGTGCCACTCAAACTCATCTCTGAAGTGACGGATCGCTGCTGCAACCGGCCAGGCTGCTGCATCACCCAACGGACAAATCGTATTTCCCTCGATCTTTCTCTGGATATCCCAAAGCAGATCGATATCTTCCATTTTTCCTTCTCCTTTCTCGATTTTCTTTAAAATCTTGTACATCCATCCCGTACCTTCACGGCAAGGAGTACATTGTCCGCAACTTTCGTGGTTGTAGAATCTTGCCAATGTCATGGTGTGTTCTACAATACACTGGTCTTCATCCAATACGATGAAACCTCCTGAACCCATCATGGTTCCGGTAGCAAAACCACCGTCTGCCAATGACTCATAGTTCATATATCTTGGCTCTCCGTTCACCGTTCTCAGCAATAAATTTGCAGGAACAATAGGAACGGAACTTCCTCCCGGAATACAAGCCTTTAATCTTTTTCCGTCTTTAATACCACCGCAATATTCATCAGAATAGATAAATTCTTCTACAGTGATCGTCATATCAATTTCGTATACTCCCGGTTTGTTGATGTTTCCACAAGCCGAAATCAGCTTCGTACCTGTAGATCTTCCTACCCCGATTTTAGCATACTCAGCACCTGTAATATCAATGATCGGAACAATTGCTGCAATAGATTCAACGTTGTTTACTACCGTTGGTCTCTCCCAAAGACCTTTTACAGCCGGGAATGGTGGTTTTAATCTCGGATTACCTCTTTTTCCTTCAAGGGATTCAAGCAATGCAGTTTCTTCACCGCAGATATAAGCTCCACCACCTCTCTGTACATAGATTTCAAGATCGAAACCGGTTCCTAAAATATTTTTACCTAAAAATCCTGCTGCTTTAGCTTCTTCAATAGCTTCTTCAAGAATATCCGGGATCCATGAATATTCTCCACGGATGTAGATATAAGAAGTGTTGGAACCTAAACAGTAAGATGAAATGAGCATTCCTTCAATCAAAAGGTGAGGAAGGAACTCCATCAGATATCTGTCTTTGAATGTTCCGGGCTCAGATTCATCCGCATTTACCACAAGGTGTCTCGGAACGCCTTCTGGTTTTGCCAGAAAGCTCCATTTCATCCCTGTAGGGAATCCAGCTCCACCACGACCTCTTAATCCTGAAGTTTTTACTTCTTCAAGAATTTCGTCAGGAGTCATTTTCAAGGCTTTCTCAGCTGCAGTGTAACCTCCTTGCTTACGGTAGGTTTCAAAGTAGCGGATGCCTTCTATATGTGCGTCTTTAAGTAAAAGTTTTTTACTCATTGTTTATTATGCTTTTCGCTATTGGCTTTTGGCTTCTAGCTTTTATAATTATTAAAAAAAATAACTGAATAATTTAAAATCTAACATGTAGAATTTAAAATTTCTATTAGTCTAAAGCAAGTTGTCCCTGTCTGCAAAGCTCAAGGATTTCGTCTACTTTTTCTATCGTTAAATTTTCATGAAAGAACTTTCCAAGCTGCATCATTGGGGCATAACCACATGCTCCAAGACATTCAGCAGGCTTTAAAGTGAACATACCGTCTTCAGTAGTTTCCCCGTCTTTAATGTTCAGTTTCGTTCTGATATGGTTAAGGATCTTTTCGCTGCCACAAACCATACAAGGTCCTGTTCTGCAAACTTCCAGAACATATTTACCTACCGGCTTCATATTGAACATGGTATAGAAAGTAGCCACTTCATATACTTCGATCGGCTGGATACTTAATAGTCCGGCAACATAATCCATCACAGGAACATCTAACCATCCTCCGAATTCTTTCTGTGCCAGGTGAAGTACAGGAAGAAGAGCAGATTTCTGTCTTCCTTCAGGATATCTTGCGATAATTTTGTGTACCTGTGCTAAACTTTCCGGTTTAAAAGCTATTGTTTCGCTCATTTTTTATCTAAGATTTCAGATGTCAGATTTCAGACATCAGATTTTAAATTTATAGGTAAAGCTAAGTGTCCAACATCTGAAATCTGATGTGTGACAACTTATTTTTTATGCGTCTAATTCTCCCGCAATAATGTTCATACTACACATCGTTACAATGGCATCTGAAATTACAGAACCTGTAATCATTTCAGGATATGCCTGATAGTAAATGAAACATGGTCTTCTGAAGTGAAGCCTGTAAGGGCTTCTTCCTCCGTCGCTCACAAGATAGAAACCTAATTCTCCGTTTCCGCCTTCTACAGCATGATAAACTTCTCCTTTCGGTACATCAGTTTCTCCCATTACAATTTTGAAATGGTAGATCAGTGCTTCCATTTTCTGATATACATCTGCCTTTTCAGGAAGATAGAAATCAGGAACATCCGCATGGAATGGCCCTTCCGGAAGATTTTCGTATGCCTGTTTGATAATTTTGATAGATTCCCAGATTTCCTGCTGACGAACCATGAAACGGTCGTAAGTATCTCCTGAAGTTCCTACAGGAATAATAAAGTCGAAATCCTGGTATGAGGAATAAGGCTGTGCAACTCTTACATCGTAATCTACACCTGCTGCACGTAAGTTTGGACCTGTGAAACCGTAGCTTAATGCTCTTTCGGCAGAAATGGCTCCTGTACCGATGGTTCTGTCCATGAAAATTCTGTTTCTTTCCAACAGGGTACAGAATTCTTTGAATCTTGGTGGGAAAGTCTTCAGGAAGTCCTTGATCAATTCATGGAATTTAGGAGTGAAATCTCTTTCAAATCCTCCGATTCTTCCCATATTGGTTGTCATCCTTGCCCCACAGATCTGCTCATACATATCATAAATACGTTCTCTTTCGATGAACATATAAGTAAGACCTGTAATCGCTCCTGAGTCCATTCCGGTTACCCCGTTACAGATCAGGTGGTCACCGATTCTCGCCAGTTCCATCAGGATAACACGCATATAGTCTACACGTTTTGGAACTTCAACGCCAATCAGTTTCTCTACTGTCATGTGCCAGCCTAAATTATTGATCGGTGCAGAACAGTAGTTCATACGGTCCGTAAGGGTAGTGATCTGAGAATAGTTTCTTCTTTCGGAGATTTTCTCAAATGCTCTGTGGATATATCCTACCGTTTGCTCAGCATGAAGGATTCTTTCTCCGTCCATCGTTAAGATATTCTGGAAGATCCCGTGAGTGGCAGGGTGGGTAGGCCCTAAGTTGAGGGTGTATAGTTGCCCGTCAATCTGTTCCTTACTTTCGTACTGGTTTAGTATATTAGATAATGAGTTATCTTTCATAATTTAAATGCTTTAGGCTATAGGCTCTAGGCTTTAAGCTTACTGCTTGCTGCTTACTGCTTATTGCATTATTTTTTATCTTCCGAACATACTATCGTTCTTGTCGGTTCTTGTACCGTCTTCAAGTCGATATTCCTTCAACATTGGATGGTATCCAAGATCTTCCATATTCAGGATCGGTCTCAGATCCGGGTGACCTTTAAATTTAATTCCATAGAAATCATACGTTTCTCTTTCCATCCAGTTGGCACCTGCGTATAGATCCGTAAGAGAATCTACCTCAATATTTTCTCTGGACATGAAGATTTTCAGACGTAATCTGAAATTGGTCATCATATTATGCAGATGGTACACAACTCCTATTTCCTTTTCCGGGAATTCAGGATAGTGAATTCCGCAGACATCCGTAAGGAAATTGATCTCCAGAGATGAATCTTTCAGATAATGAATGATCTTCTTGATATCTTCTTTCTTTACTTCGATCGTCAGCATCCCATAAGGTTCTGAGCTTGAAATAACAGATTCCGGAAATTCTCTTGTGATTGCTTCTAATACAAATTCGTTTGTCATTTCCGTTTAGTTGCTTATGTTGTAAGAATCTAATAATTTCTGATATTCAGGCATGTCTCTTCTTCTGATGCTTTCGCTTTCTGCAAGAGCCTGTACCTGCATTACCCCTTCAATGATCTGTTCAGGTCTTGGAGGGCATCCCGGAACATATACGTCTACCGGAATAATTTTATCTATTCCCTGAAGTACAGAATAGGTATCAAAAATACCACCGCTGGAAGCACAAGCTCCAACTGCCACCACCCATTTAGGCTCTGCCATCTGAGTGTACACTTCCTTAAGGACTGGTCCTAATTTCTTTGATATAGTTCCGCAAACCATCAGCATATCTGCCTGTCTTGGTGAGAAAGAGTTTCTTTCCATACCAAACCTTGAAGCATCATAAGTAGGGTTCAGGGTAGCCATAAACTCGATACCGCAACAAGAGGTAGCAAATGGCAATGGCCAAAGTGAAAACTTTCTTGCCATCCCGATTACACTGCTCAGTTTTGTTGCGAAAAACCCTTCTCCTTCATAGCCTTCGGGAGCAGGTGCATCTGTTCTTATTACTGGTTTTTTATCTGACATTTTTAGTAAATATTTAAAGATTAAAATATTTAAAGATTAGAAAATAAGATCTTTACAATCTTTAAATTACTTAAATACATTCAATCTTTTAATGTTAAAATTTATTTATCCCAATCTAATGCGCCACGTTTCCAAACATAGAAAAACGCTACGAAGAAGATCGCAACGAACGTAAGCACCGCAAGGAATCCTTCTAAACCGAATTCTCTGAAGTTTACTGCATAGGGATAAAAAAATACGATTTCAATATCGAATAGTACGAACAATACCGCAGTCAGGAAGTACTTGATAGAAAACGGTGTTCTTGCATTTCCTTCTACAGGAACCCCACATTCCCAACTTTGGTTTTTTACAGAATTTCCTTTTTTCTGTTGTGGACCTAAAAAATGTGCTCCAAGCAAAGAAACAGCGACAAATCCTACTGCTACACCTGCCTGGATAAGGATTGGAATATAACTTTCAGGTAAATTCATTTTTGCATTATTATCTCAATTTGCAAATTTAGCGAATAAACAAGAAAGCATGAAATTTATCAGCTTAAAAGTAGGATGAAAATGGGCAAAACTTACAATTTAGAATCAATAAAAATAACGGGTTATTTCTTCATTTTTTTAAGGAGAGAATAGGCCATAAATGAAATGTAACCAAAAAGAACACTGGCATAAACAATGTTGACCGCTGTGTTGGTCTTATCATCCTGAGACTGAAAAAACAGATTGTAAGAGATAAATCCTGCGATGAGAATGGCAAAAATAATGAGCTGTGGTTTCATAAGTGAAAGGTTTGAGGGTGGGAGAGTATTAAAGTGTACGTTTGATTGATCTCTGTTTTTATTACTCATTTATCGTCATCGAATAAGTTCTTCTTCTCTTATGATTTACCGGGTTGTAATCCTGCCATAGCAGTTGAATACTTTTGTTTTCTTCAAGCTCAGGATTGGTTTCCAGGAATTTTACTCCTTTTTTCTTAAAGACATCAAAGATTTCTTTGAAAATAATGGAAGTTACCCCTCTTCTCTGATAATCGGGATGAATTCCAATCAGGTAAAAATTAGCCCTGTCGTTCTTTCTTCCGGCTTTTAAGAAATGCCACCATCCGAACGGAAGAAGTTTTCCTCCTGACTTCTGTAAGGCTTTGGAATAGGAAGGCATAGTAATCGCAAACGAAATCAGATGATTGTGCTCATCAACGATACAAACGATAAAATCTTTATCAATCAGTTTAAAATACTTTTCCTTATAGGTTTTACGCTGTTCGTCAGAAATAGGGGTGTAAGTGGAAAGATGTTTGTAGGTTTCATCTAAAAGATCAAACATAGGATCCACATACTGAAGGATTTCTTCCTTGTTTTTAAATCTTAAGACTCTCAGCTTGTATTTCTCAGAAATCAGTGCATTGAATTTGTGAATTTTTTCAGGTAAAGATTCCGGGAACTGGATTTCAAATTCTACCCATTCTTTTTCTTTTACCCATCCCAGTTTTTCAAGATGTTTTGGATAGTAATGATTATTGTATATTCCAATCATGGTAGCCAATTGGTCAAACCCTTGGATCAGCATTCCTGCTTTATCAAGATTGGTGAAACCCATAGGACCTTCAATGGTGTCTATATTTTTTTCACGGGCATAGTCAACGGCCTTTTCTAATAACGCTTTTGAAACTTCTTCGTCATCAATAAAGTCAATCCATCCGAAACGTACTTTTCTGATCCCTAATTCTCTTTCTTCCTTATGGTTGATCAGAACAGCAATTCTACCGGCGATACTGTTGTTTTTATAGGCGAGATACTGTCTGGCTTCAGAATATTGAAGGGCCGGATTTTCATCAGCATTCCAAATATTGATTTCATCATTGATAAAGGATGGGACGTAGTACGGGTTATTTTTGTACAGATCCATCGGAAATCTTACAAATTGCTTGAGCTGAGCGGGAGTTTTAACTTCAATAATTGAAACTGTAGACATGTTTTTTGAGCGTAATTAGAGGACAAATATAAATAATAAAATCTTATACTTTGGCACAGTTTTTATATCATTATGGGTAAAAAATGAACACAAAATCTATATAAAATGGCGGGTTATTATATCATTATTGGTATTTCAATGCTGGTGAGCTGGTGGGTTTCGTCCAGATTGAAATCAAAATTTGAATATTATTCCAATGTACATCTTAGAAACGGACTTTCGGGAAAAGAAGTAGCGGAAAAAATGTTGAGAGATAACGGGATCAATGATGTTCAGGTAATATCAGTTCCCGGGCAGTTGACGGACCACTATAATCCGGCAGATAAAACGGTTAACCTCTCTGAAGGGGTTTATATGCAGAGGAATGCGGCCGCAGCAGCTGTGGCAGCACACGAATGCGGACACGCAGTACAACATGCAGTAGGATATTCTATGTTGAATTTACGTTCAAAACTGGTTCCTATTGTTAATATAAGCTCCAACCTGATGCAGTTTGTCCTTATCGCAGGTATTGCGGTGATGGCGGCATCAAGAAGTATTGAAAATCCAAATGGAAACACAACGGTGCTGGCAATTGGAGTAGCCATGTTTGCTGTGACTACACTTTTTGCCTTTGTAACATTGCCGGTGGAATACGATGCGAGTAACAGAGCAATGAAGTGGCTTAAAGATACAGGAACTGTTACTGCTGAAGAATTCGTAGGGGTACAGGACAGTCTGAAATGGGCTGCCAGAACTTATGTGGTTGCCGCTTTAGGTTCTCTTGCTCAGCTTCTTTACTGGGGCTCTTTGCTTCTCGGTGGAAGAAGGGATTAATCATTAAATTCAAATGAAACATATTGCATCTCGGAAAGTTTTTCCGAGATGTTTTCTTTTTGTGCCAGTTTCAGGGAGGCTGTCAGCACACAGTTTTCGTTGGCATCAAAATTCAGGACCTTGGCATCAAACTTCGAAAGCAAAGTAAAGATCGTATTCTGCTGATTGAAATTGAAGTGAATTTCAATTTCAGTTTCCAGTTCTCTTGTAATGATATGGGATTCTTCTAAGGTGATTTTGGCAGATTCTTTATAAGCTTTTACCAAACCTGAAACGCCCAGTTTGGTTCCCCCGTAATAACGGACTGAAATGACAAGCACATTCGTTATTTCATTGGCTAAGAGTTGATTGTAAATAGGCAGTCCGGCGCTTCCCGAAGGTTCACCGTCATCATTGGCACGGTAATTTTCGCCATTTAATCCCATTCTGAAAGCATAGCAGTGGTGGGTTGCCTTGGGATGTTCTTCCCTTACTTTTTCCAGGGCAGCTTTCAGCTCACGTTCATTATTGACAGGGTAGGCAAATCCTAAGAACTTGCTTCCTTTTTCCTTTAATAAAGTATTTTCTATGGGTTTTTCTATGGTTTTGTATTCAAACGTCATTCTGAATTCCGGCTTTATTGATGCAAAAATATTAAATGCTTTATTAATCTGCATCATGATCATAAAGTAAGCCGTCAAAAATATGACGGCTTACCTGTTTTTTTAATGTAAAAGTTGTTTTTAAATTCCATCTCCGCAGAGATCCATTGGAATGAGGCACATATAGCTTGTAGGGCCACAAAAATCCTGAGGACATCTGTCTCTGCATCTGGTAGGTTCTCCGTTCGGTAATGTACAGGTTACAAAAACACCTCCCTGAATGGTTCTTAGTCCGGCTCTGGATACTTTTTTCAAATTTTTCATAGCTTGATTTTTATAGGTTAGTAGTCGGTACGGGCTCAGAAATTTAGCAAGGGAATGATCCGACTTCCCAAGGTGGCGGACAACTCATGCTTGAAGGTGTTGCACAGCAGTGCTGCAGGGATGGCGGATAAAAAGAACAGCATTCAGGAGCATTTCCTCCTTTCATTTCTTTCAGTTTTGGTCTTGAGATTTTCTTTAAATTTTTCATAGTAATTCTTTTGTAATTACTAATGTAAAGATATTATTTCATTTGAGGGTGATAAAATGGAATAATTTTAAGATATCTTTCTGATTTTAGTCGGGTTAGGAAGTCTGGTGCCGGATGCTATGAAGGTACAAAAGCAGAACCACAGGCTCCCGGCTTTTATGTTTATAATTTCCTCAGTCCGGATTCAGATTATTTTACATTGAAAAATGAAATTAAATTATCTCTGTATGTTTCTGTTTTGATTGCTTTATGACTGAATTCAGGAGCTTTGGTTCCGTTTTCAAGTAATAAACCATCATTTTTAATGACTATTGCTTCATCCCAAAGACCGGAATCAATGAATTGCTGTAATGTAAATCTGCCACCTTCAATAATTACGGACTGTATCTGTTCTTTATATAGGGCATCCATCAATTCGTGCAGGAAATTTTCTTTATTGATCTTAATAAACTGAATATTGTTTTCTGTTCCTTCTTTAACGGAATTTAAAACCAATGTCCTTGCTTCGTCATTATAAATCTTAAAGTGCTGAGGAACTTTTAAATCGAAATCGATCAGGATTCTGACAGGATTTGTGCCTTCAGCATTGCGCACCGTTAAACCGGGATTGTCATTTAATGCGGTTTGTGTTCCTACCAAAATGGCATGTTCATCGGCTCTTAACTGATGTACGAATTGATTGACCAGAGAATTTGAAATTGGAGTAGGTTTAAAGTCCTTATCCAGAAATCCATCGCCGGATTCTGCCCATTTCAGAATAATATAAGGTCTTTTCTTTTCATGATAGGTGAAAAAGCGCTTGTTCAGGTTTATACAGTCCTGCTCAAGAATTCCTGATACGGCTTCAATTCCCGCATCCTGAATGATTTTTTTTCCTTTGCCGTTTACTTTGTCATGAGAGTCCATTGCTCCGATCACTACTTTTTTAAAGCCAAGCTCTTTGATCTTTAAAGCACACGGCGGTGTTTTTCCATAGTGTGCACAAGGCTCCAGGGAAACATAAATAGTGGATTCCGGAATCAGCTCTTTATTTTCAACGGAATTGATAGCATTGATTTCTGCATGGTTTTCTCCCGCTTTATGATGGTATCCTTCACCAATGATCTTTCCGTTGTGCACAATTACGCTGCCAACAAGGGGATTGGGATAGGTTTTGCCCAGTGCTTTCTGAGCCAGCTCAATACATCTTTTAATATAAAGTTCGTCGTTATTCATATCTGTAAAAAGAAAAAGCGAAGACAAATTGCTTTGCTCCGCCTTTATTTATTGTGTTAAGATTTATTCTCCGGTAATGATGTTGTGGAGATTCTGTTTTAATGTTTCCAGATGAGCTTTCTTTTCATCAATCGTATTGTACGTGTCTCTCAGAAGAGGATTTTCTCTTGATGGTTTGTTGAAGAAAGAAAGGTTGTTTTCAAGCTTAACGATTTCAGCTTCAAGATCAGAGATTTGGTTTTTGATCTTCCTTGCTTTATCTGTAAGCTGGTTTTCTGATAATCCTTCTTCTTTAAGTTCAAGCTCGTTGATCTTATTGATCTTTAATTTATCTCTTAATGTCTTGTTAAATTCAGAATTGATAGAAATTTTATCTCTTGGTACTTTACCGATATTATTCCAGGCTGTTTTGATCGCTTCGATTTTCTCAATGCTTCCTTCGTCGTTGGAAACCATTTTCAGTTCATCAAGAAGAGCTTTTTTATTTTTATAATTTTCTTTCCAGTTGTCTGTAGAGGTATTGCTCTTTTCTCTGTAATTATTGAAGAATGAATTACAGGCATCACGGAATTCATCCCAGATCTTATTGGTCATGCTTTTAGGAACATGTCCGATCTTTTTCCAGTCTTCCTGCAGTTTTTTGAATAACGGAACGGAGATATCCCATTCTTCGTTGTTCATATTGTCCTGCGCCGTCTGGATCAGTTTTAATTTTTCTTCCAGATTGGCCTGCTGAGAACCTTTCAGTGATTTATAATAATTGTTTTTTGTGGTATTGAATCCTCTCAGCGTTGTTTTGAAGTCATTCCAGTTCTGGTTAGACAGTTTTCTTGGTACACTTCCGGTCTTTAAGAACTCAGAGCGTAGATCTTCCACTCTTTTAATGGCATTTTGCCAGTAGTTGTGGTTAGGCGTTTCCGATGGCTCGGAAAGTTTTTTGATCTCGGCGATGATCTCATTTTTCTTTTCCAGGTTCGCGGCCTGCTCTTTTTCAATGGATGCGGAAAGCTCAGATTTTCTTTCGTGAATTTTGTTGGAGATTTCTTTGAATTCTTCCCATGTTTTTTCACGGAATTCTTCAGCTACCGGTTCCGCTTCTTCCTTCCACAGTTTATGAAGATACTGAAGCTCATTCAGTGCTTTCTGAATCACAGGTTCGTTTTCCAGTTCTTTGGCACGGGCAATGATGTGTTCTCTTTTCTCCAGGTTGTGGCTGTATTCCTGCTCAAGAAATTCTTTGTTAAGATCCAGCATCTGATAGAATTGGTTCAGGTGGTGGAAATAGTTATTGTTAAGAATTTTAAACTCAGATTTGGCAACCTGTCCGGCTTTTGACCAGTCTTCCTTGATCTCACGGATGGATTTGAAAAGATTGGTTCCCGGCTCAGAATTGGTATAGAGGTTTTTAAGTTTTTCAATAATGTTCTGGCGGTATTCCAGGTTTTTTTTCTGTTCCTCTTCCTGTCCTTTCTGGAAGTGGTCATGCTTTTCCCTGAAAATATTGACCAAAGCAGAATATTTTGCCTGTGAAGGATGTTCATAGCTGAAATTTTCAGGAGCATTTCCGGCATCGGTGTACTCATGTTTCTTATCCTCCACTTCATCATGAATGTAGTGACTTGCTTTTTCCTTCAACTGGTTGAATCTTTTAAAATTCTCGCCTGCGTTGGGAGTATTAATGATTTTTTCCATTTCCTTTAAAGCATCAGCCAGAGAAATCTCAACCTCTTCATGTTCCTCCATATGTTCTGCGTCATCTTCATGGGGAGCTGCATCATGAGAAGCTGTGTTTTCCGATGTTTCCTGAGATACTTCGTTAGGAATCTTGTTTTCTTCGTTTTCAGAAAGATTGTTTTCTGTAATCATAGCAAATCTTTTATGTGAGTGGCGTTAATATCCTTTTTAAATATAGCTGTAAAGCCAATTAAAGTACTAATTTATGTTATTTTTTTTGAAAATTCCAAATTTCCCAAGCTTTTTCTGCTTGCTGCTCAAGCATATAATAACCGTTTACTGTTTTTGCTCCTTTTTCAGAGGCGTTGATGATAAACCGGGTGTAGTTGGGGTTGTATATTAAATCAATCACCAGATGGTCTGAAGACAGTGCTTCGAAAGGAAAGTCCAGGCAGTCATCCACATTAGGGAATGTTCCTACCGGTGTGCACTGGATGATGATTTTATGATCCTGGACCGTTTCAGCATCCAGGTTTTCAAAGTTGACTTCTGAGTTTCTGGAAATGATCTGAGAAGGGATCTGATGTTTGTCCAAAACATATTTTACGGCTTTTGCAGCACCTCCATTTCCTAAAATTAAAGCTTTATCCTGTGAAGGTTTCTTATGAAGGAGAAGGGTCTTTTCAAAACCGAATGCATCCGTATTATAGCCGGTTTTTTTACCGTTTTGAATCAGCACACAGTTAACGGCACCTATTTTCTCTGCCTCATCGCTCAATTCGTCCAGATAATCAATGATTTTTTCTTTGTAAGGAATCGTAACATTGAATCCCAGAAGTTCCGGAGAAGAAAAGAGGTTTTCAACTTCATTGATTTCGTTCAGGTCAAAAATATCGTAGGAAAAGTCCTTCAGCATTAGCTTTTGAAACTTATTTTCGAAGAATTTTTTAGAAAAAGAATAGGAAATATTCCGTCCTATCAATCCTAATTTTTTGTTGGAATCCATATGATCAAAAATAAAAAAAAGACCGGAAAAATCCGGCCTTTGATTTGAATTATTTTTTAATAATTAATCTACAATGAATTTAGTAGAGAAATGATCTGTTTTCAGAATGTAAGTTCCTTTTGTTAATCCTTTTAAATTGATTTTGTTTGAATGTCTGAAAGGATTGGCAATTGTTTCAATTAATTTTCCTGAAAGATCATAGATGTCAGCCTTTGAAATTTTGCCAAGATTTTCTCCTTTTACAAACAGTTCGTTGTTTCTTACCGGGTTAGGGTAGATGGTAAACTCTGATTTGTCTTTTTTAACCTCAGATGTAGCCAGTGTGGAACACGTCCATGTAAGATCATCCATTGCAACTCTGTCGTTATTTGGATTTACAATTTTAATCACAACATCACCACTTACACCCACATTGATTGTGTTAGTTGCTACAGTAGTAGTATACGGAATCGTACCTACCAAAACATCATTCACAAAAACATTTAATGTGCCGTTGCTTCCACCATACTTACGTTGAGTAGTTAATGTTAGAGCCTGAACTCCTCCTGCAATTGTAGAACTTGTTAATGTACCTTTTTGAGTACAAACTGCTTTACCATTAATGGTTTCGTCAGTTCTTGCAAGAGTTGCTGTCCATGTTATATTATTATTAGTCCATGTTCTGGTAGCATATGAACTTGCCTGGCTTGTTCCATCCTGCATGGTGCTGAAATCCTCAGTTCCACAGCCTCCTGTTCCTACAGGTCCGTCAAGAGTAGTTTCTGTTGCAGTCGTACTTTGTGGTGAAGAGTTTCCGGCAGCATCTTTGGCTATCACATAGAATACATATTGTGTCAGTGGAGATAATCCTGTTACTACCGTAGATGTAGAGGTTCCGTTTACTGTAGCTTTTAAAACGCCGTTTGCATAAACAAGGTAAGATGCTACTCCCACATTATCAGTAGCTGCTGTCCAGCTTACCGCAATAGAGTTTGAAGTAGGGTTGTTAGCGATCAGATTGGTTGCAGCAGTAGGTGGCGTAGTGTCCAGAACCGGAGTTCCCCAGATTTGGGCTGCATATTCAGGGTGATCAATAAATGGATTTCTATTTCCCTGATAATTGTATGACGCATTATTTCTTGAAATTTCTTCCGGAGATACAGGATCCATAATATGCCATTCCATATACTGTTTTAGTGCCCAAGCCTGTAAACCGGGGAATGAAGAGCCTCCTAACATATTTCCTGAAGAAAAGCTGGCAAGTTTAGTTTCATATCTTGTTACAAAATAAAAAATCATTCTGGCAACATCTCCTTTAAATGCATCAATAGGCTCAAATACAGTTCCTGAATAGCCTTGTGAAACAGAATTACCCAGTTTGGAGAAGTTTTGAGAAGTAAAAGTTGGAACGCCTACTTTTCCAAATGGGAAACTGGATCTCATTCCATTTACTTTTCCATCGGTGGCACGGATAAAGTGAACATCTGCAACCATTGGTGAAGCTTCATTGAAAAGACTTTGAGGGATAATGTGTTCTCTGTTATAGCAATCTCCTTCATTACTGTAATTTCCACATTTTTTAAGGCCGGGTGTATAGTTGTATGGGTCAGCACCGTTAGGGTTCTCAGAGTAAATATCCAGGACTGTTCCGTCATTTTCATAGAAATAATCCCGATCTGTGGTATTGTAAGCTGTCCACAGCCCATCATATCCATGGTCAACATGTCCGTTTTCTATTATATTCTTCAGTGCTGTTTTAAGCGGAGCACCTGTTAAACCTGCTGCATTATCATAATATCCGGCAGGAATCTGTGCCAGACCACATATAAATGCAAAGCTTAATAAAAAAAAAGATAAAATTCGTTTCATTTTTTTAAAATTGGGGCGTAAAGGTACAAAAAAATGAAACCCAAAAAGTTTTTTTCAGTTAAATCTATAAACTTAATAGATTAATTTTTAGTAATATACTCTTTGCTGATTTTTGAGAAGAACCAGGAAATGGCGATTCCGAATATAGAAGCGGTAAGCGCTACGATGAGATAATTTTTTCCCACGATTTTTACCGGGAAAGGAAGCGCTTCATTGGCTCTGAAGAATTCGGTGTAAAGCTGGAAATAGCAGAGTGCTGTTCCAAAGATCAGACCGGTAATGACTCCCGAAACCACAATAAGGATTCCAGTATAGAAATAGGTCATTCTTAAATGGCTTAAAGGAAAGCCCAGTGAAATAAGAGATTTTGCCTGTTCTTTTTTATCAAGCTGAAGGATGATGATCGCTCCGGCAAGATTAAAGGTTGTAATAAAGATCACCAGGGCAAAAATCAGATAAATAAACAGTTTTTCTGTATTGATCATCTTCCAGAAGGCGGCATTTTCCTCTTCTTTTGTTTTGACCTCAATATTTTTTCCCAGAGAAGAAACCAGGCTTTGCTTTACAGCGTCTGCGTTTTCCGGATTTTTTAATTTAATGACAATCTGGTAAGCTGATCTTTTAGGCAGATTCAATAGTTCTTCCGTCAGCTCAATAGGAGAAACGATGTAATTGTCCAGCTGATCTTTTCCAGGAAAAACTCCTGTAACCAGAATATCCCTTTTGTTGTAAATATCTTCTTCTTTACTGATGATTCCGGTTCCCGGCTTAGGCATAAAAACCGTTGCATAGTGATTGGATGAATCGACCGGAATAGATAATCTGTTATCCAGACTGTTCTCCATCAATACTTCATTGGAATATCTGAAGCTTGGATAAGTTCCGTAGAATACTTCTTTATTGATGGGATTTACCTTAACATAAGCAGAATCAACACCTCTTAAATAGGCAATATCACCTTTTCCATTGAAGCTGATATATACTTTTTCCTCAATCACGCGGGAAAAACTGCTGATCTCTTTGGTTCTGCTTAAAACAGTATTGACTTTATCCAGATCTTTGATGGTCTTTCCTGAAGTACTTTTTATCGTCAGATCCGCATGCAGATTGGAAATAAGATCTTTATTCAGATCCTCAAGTCCGGAAAAAACTGAAATAATAACGAACATTGCAGCCACAGCAACCGTCATGGCACCTACGGCCAGCCACGTGATGAACGTAACGGCAGTACTGCCTTTCTTTGCCAGAAGGTATCTGGATGCTATGTAAAATGCAATATTCTTCAAGATCTATAATACAGGATTGTCGCCTTCGCCTCTTAATTCTCTTTCCAGTTTTTCAACATCATCAAGAGCTGTATCCAAGTAAAAGTTGAGTTGTGGAATGATACGCACCTGCTTTGCCATTTTCTGGCCGATAAAGTTTCTGTACTGAGGTTTGTTTTCTTCAATCTCCTTCATCACAGCAGTACGGTATTCCTGAGGGAAGATGCTCAAATAGATTTTAGCAATACCCAGATCTGCCGTTACTTTTACATCAGAAACGGATACCAATATACTTTGTTTGCTGTCAGCAGCCTGCTTGCGGAAAAGTTCTGCGAAGTCTTCCTGAATGATCTGTGCTACTTTTCTTTGTCTGTTACTTTCCATAATTTATGCAAATTTAGTACTTTTGTTTGAATTGATACTTTGAAATTCAGTGATAGTATCAAATTTACGATTTAATTATATTTTATTAGTATTTATGAAGCTAGAACATATCGGTATTGCCGTAAAATCTTTAGGGATTTCCGACAATCTTTTTGCCAGATTATTAGGAAAGGATTCCTACAAACAGGAAACCGTGGAAAGAGAAGGGGTAGTGACTTCCTTCTATGAAACCGGGGAAAGTAAAATTGAACTTCTTGAAGCCAGTAATCCTGAAAGCCCGATCTCGAAATTCATCGAAAAAAAGGGGGAAGGCATCCATCATCTGGCATTTGGCGTTGAAAATATTCTGCAAGAAGTGCAAAGACTGAAAAAAGAAGGTTTTCAATTTATCTCCGAAGAACCGAAAGAAGGTGCTGATAACAAATTAGTTGTATTCCTTCATCCCAAATCTACCAACGGCGTACTCGTAGAACTTTGCCAAGAAAAGCAATAAAAAATTTTGTAGTGAAAGAAATTTTACTATTTTTGCAAACACAAAATTTAACCAAGTTTTGAGGTCCTATAGCTCAGTTGGTTAGAGCACCTGACTCATAATCAGGTGGTCCCTGGTTCGAGCCCAGGTGGGACCACAGAAAATCAACCGCTTACAGAAATGTGAGCGGTTTTTTTATATTGTTCTTGAATTTATAAAATGAATAATTTCAGTAGAGTCTTTTCTATTTCTATCATTTTAAACACACTAATCCTTAAGTTCCTTATTACATTTTCGAAATACTTTCTCCTTTCGTAATAAAATTACTATTACGGGAAAACGCATTGGGTATTAGAGGTATTTATTTAAATTGAGTGTCTTTAATGCATATTGAGAAGATATTCATAAGACAATTAACCATAAATAAATATATTATGAGAACCTTTGATGAAGATTTTAATTACTTTAGACAAAATTGTACGTTTGAAAAAATATTTCTTAAGGAAACCTTTTCACCGGATAAAAAGGATTGGCTTTTATTAATTCCCCTTTTTTTGGCATGTTTGGGTTGTGTTTTACTTTGTTTTAATTATTTGAAATGGGGACTAATATTAGCAATACCCAGTTTTTTGGTCTTCTTTTATTACATTATTCTCGTGAAAGCTAAACAGGCTAATAAAGAATTAAAAATGAATAATTTACCTTTTTCAAAATCGCTTTACCAATGGAAAGTTCCTGAACATGATGGAATGAGAATCCGAGAGGTAGGCAAGCTCTATGAGGATACCACTAATGATATTATTGTGAAAAGAATAAGTATGGCAAAAGAAAAAATAAGAACAGATAAGAATGAAATATTTATGGATATTCAAAACATTATAAGTTTCTTCGGAAAAAATTTCATAACACTTTTTTTAGGTTTTTTCATAGGGCTGTATAGTAAATCTGACTTTTCTGCAGAAAATTTTGAAGCACTCATGTCAATCATAAAAGTATTGTTTTTGTTTGGACTGATGATCGCTTTAATGTGGGTATTTTTTATTAAAAAGAATTATACTGATTTGATCAAGAATAAAAATGAGCAATATGCTGATTATATTTTTGTAATGGAAAATGTTTTATTACTGAGAATGTAAACTGAAACTCTTCTGAGATTATATGGAATCAAACATACGTTTAAAAATTTCATAAGAAATAATTAAAATACAGTTAACAGTCTTCTTCTCCATATAACGTTGCTTTGCAAAAAAAGTAATGATGAAAAACAACAACCAACTTAACCGAAGAAGGTTTCTTAAAAATACACTGTTAGCAGCCGGAGGAATCTTTATTGCTCCATTGATTGAAAGCTGCACTGATGATTTTACCGGGAACGAAAATGCTCCCGATGATCTTAAAAACGGGGGCTTTGCATCCGGAGTGGCAAGCTTTGATCCTACAGCCGGAGGCGTAATTATCTGGACCCGATATTCAACAGGTGCAGATGCTGAAATTACCTGGGAAATAAGCAGGAACAGTAATTTTTCAGAAATAGTAAGAAAAGGAAAGGCCAGTGCAACGGCGGTCAATGACTTTACGATAGCGGTAGATGTCCAGAATATACCTTCCAATACAAAATATTTCTATAGATTTTATAATGGTAAAACAAAGGAGGCCAGCGTAACGGGAGAAACCCTGACATTACCTTCCAAGACAGATACTGTAAACGAGGTGAAAATGGCTGTGGTATCATGTTCCAACTTTCCCGCCGGACTTTTCAATGTATATGGAGCCATTGCCAAATCTGAAGCAGATGTAGTGGTGCATCTTGGGGATTATATCTATGAATATGCTCCTGGACAATACGGAACCAATCCTTACACCAACCAGCTGGGAAGAGCCCATCAGCCGGCTAGGGAAATCCTGAACCTCAGCGATTACAGGGAAAGATACAGACAATACAGAAGCGATAAGAATCTGCAGCTGCTGCATCAGAAAAAGCCTTTTATCTGTGTATGGGATGATCATGAATTTGCTAATGATACTTATAAGTCAGGGGCCGAAAATCATCAGCCTGATGAAGGAGATTTCCAGGCGAGAAAAATGGCGGCTTTCCAGGCCTACAGTGAATATATTCCCCTTAAAACAGGAAAAGATCTGAGAATTTACAGAAGTTTCAGTTTCGGGAACATTCTTACGCTGTATATGATGGATACAAGAGTGATCGCCAGAGATAGACAGATGGAATATTCAGATTATCTGGATAGTGCCGGAAATTTTGACCAGGTGAAATTTAAAACAGATTTCTTAAGCACAGGCAGAAAGCTGATCGGAAGTGAGCAGATGACATGGCTGGGATCCCAGATCAATGGAGATACTGCCAAATGGAAAGTTCTGGGGCAGCAGATCCTGATGACTAAAATGATGGTTCCTGCGGAATTGCTGATGCTGCTGAACCGTATTTTAGCAGAAATCAAGCAACTGGGAAGCGCACAGCCGGCTACCATGCTGACACTTCAGAATACATTGGCCCAACTTATAGTGCTGAAAAAAAGACATCAGCAGCAGGATCCTACGCTTACTCCACAGGAAATTGCAAGAATTACCACCACATTACCTTATAATCTGGATGCCTGGGACGGTTACTTTATGGAAAGAGAGCAGCTGTATGCTATGCTGGCAGGGAAAAATGTTGTAGTCCTGGCTGGTGATACCCACAATGCCTGGTTAGGAAAACTTACCAATGCTCAGGGGAATTTTATAGGAACCGAGTTAGCCTGCAGTTCAGTGTCTTCACCGGGATTGGAAGGATATCTGGGAATAACATCCGATCCGTCTCAGGCTATAGAATTGGCTAATGCATTCTCCCTGTTGATTGACGATCTGGATTATGCCAATCTCTATAAAAGAGGATATCTGCATGTGAAATTTACTTCCGGAAATTCGGTGGCAGAGTGGAGGTTTGTAGATAATGTGATCTCAGATACCTATGCAGTCACTACAGAAAAAACACATACCATTTCTTAGTTTCAATCTTCATATCTTATTTTCAATTTTTGTAGCAAAGAGCATCAGTGTACCGCTGCGGCTCTTTTTTATTTCTGTTATTTTTCTTATATTGATCAGATGCAGGAGAATATAAGGGAAGAGTTTTTGCCATTAGCTTCCCAACCGGGATGGATCGTGACATGGCTGTTAAGAATTTTCGGAATCGCCATTTTGTTGCTGATGTTTATAATATTGGCCGTACTTCCTTTTTTAGTCTGCGAAAAAGTTGCGGTATTGGGAATGGTGGCGATTCTGTACTATCCTGTCTGGGCCGTAGCAATGTACCGGTTTTTCCGTTTTATGCAAAAGGGAAGAAAAGAATCTGTGATAAAAATTACAGTGGATGATAAAGGTGTTCATTACGACAAATTAAATGGAAGCAGAAAGGAGATTCTTTACAGTCAGCTGGGACAATCGTACCTTTCAAACGATTATGATGTACATCTTACAGAGATCAGGAAAACATGGGTGATCACTCTTGGAGTGAATGGGGATACAACTAAAGTTCTGTTTAACGAAACGGATCCCGGATATTCCTATTACACCAAAAATAGCAGAGCTTTAAGAGCCCGTTTCATAGAAGGGATCGTTCGCTTCAGACCGGATCTGAGAATAGATCCCTTTGTATTTGAAGAACTTTCCATTCATCCGGAAAAATTTACATTTGATAGAAGACAATATCTGAAACACGTAGGGGAATCTGCCATCGTAACGGGCATTATATTGCTGATAAGTTTAGGATTGATGTTTGCCATTGTACAATTCTAGATACCGGGCTGCTGATATATTGTCAATAAGAGGTAGAAAATAATGATAATGTAAATCAGATTCATTTTATTTTCAAATCTCAAAATCTTATGCTTATATTTATTTTTCTATTAAAATTTGTTACCGGATAAAAACACAGAACTCAGGAATCGGGTTTAAAAATTAATTGAAAAAACATGGTGGAAAACTTTATTTATTACTTAGGACTGGTCCTGGTGATTATCGGCTCGATTATGCTGGCCAACCGCTTAAAGGTGGCCTATCCCATTATACTCGTTGTGGCAGGATTGCTGATCAGTTTTATTCCCGGACTTCCGGCTGTTACAATAGATCCTGAGCTCATATTCATTATTTTTCTTCCCCCATTATTGTATGAAGCTGCTTTTGCTGTTTCATGGAAAGAAATCTGGAAGTTGAGGCGTATCATTACCAGCTTTGCTTTCATAGTGGTATTTCTCACTGCCATATCAGTGGCATTTGTTGCCAATTCCTATATTCCCGGATTTTCACTCGCATTAGGATTTGTCTTAGGTGGTATTGTATCGCCGCCGGATGCAGTGAGTGCCGGAGCTATTTTAAAATTTGTAAAAGTTCCTAAGAATATGTCTACCGTTTTGGAAGGTGAAAGCTTATTCAATGATGCTTCCTCTCTGATCATCTTCAGATTTGCTATGGTAGCAGTAGCCACAGGACAGTTTATATGGCAGGATGCTGCAGTAAGCTTCGGATGGATGGTGTTCGGAGGCCTGGGAATAGGCGTTGTACTGGCTTTTATCTTTCTGAAAATAGAAAAAATATTTCCTACCGATGTCAATATGGATGCCATACTCAGTCTGGTAGCCCCTTATGTAATGTATATTGCGGCTGAAGAAGTTCACTCATCAGGTGTTTTAGCGGTGGTAAGCGGAGGATTGTTCCTTTCTGTCAGAAGACATGAAATATTCCGGACCTCAGAATCCAGGTTGAGAGGATCCAATGTCTGGGAAAGCTTTGTATTCCTGATCAATGGAATTGTATTTCTGCTGATCGGGCTGGACCTGCCGGAAATTATGGTAGGATTGGATAAAGAAGGAATTGGTTTGTCTGAAGCAGTAGGGTATGGGCTATTAGTAACTGCAGTATTGATTATTGTACGTTTTCTGGCTTCATTTGGAGCCGTCTTCGTTACCCTGATCATGAGAAACTTTATTAATGTGGCGGATAGAGACCCGGGCATGAAAGCGCCCATCCTGATGAGCTGGACCGGAATGCGGGGGGTGGTTTCCCTGGCTGCAGCATTATCCATTCCTGTAGTGATGGAAAACGGACAGCCTTTTCCCCATCGTGATCTTATTCTCTTCATTACTTTTATCGTTATCCTTGCTACACTCATCATTCAGGGGCTGACGTTGCCGGCACTGATCAAAAAACTCAAATTATCTGATACGGAAAGCGGATATATGTCTGAAGAAGAATCAGAACATTATTTGCGGAAAGAAATGCGCCGTGTTGCTTTAAGGTATCTGAATGAAAATTATAAAGAAAGAAGAAGTGAAAACGAATATTTTAACAGGCTGATGGACCGTTGGGAGCAGGAAGATAAAGAAGATTCCGTTCACAAGTTCTCTGACAAGTCCAAAGAGATTTATTTTGAAACCCTTGAACAGCAGCGTATCTGGCTCAGGGCAGAAAACCGGCGTAATCCGAATATTGATGAAGAATATATCAGACACTATCTGACGAGGCTGGATCTGGAAGAAGAAAGACTCAGAATGTAAAAAAATAACAAGATGAATTTAGTAAAGCAACTCGGGCAATTCCCCGATGAGAAAAGAAAAGAATATTTCAGCACACTTCCCAATTATCTTAACGGAAGATTTCAGAATATATTGACGACCCCGCCTTTGCTGGAAGGGGAAAGTATGACGAAAGCACTTCTTCAAAGCTTATGCAAAGTCGAAAATACTTCCCCGGCAACTGCACTTCCTTTTGTAGTAACAGACCTGAAGAACCTTCAGCCGGAAGAAAATGTTCTGGTTTGGTTTGGGCACAGCTCTTACTTCATACAGGTTGATGGTAAAAAATTTCTGATTGATCCCGTTTTCAGTGGAAATGCTTCCCCGATGCCAGGCTCTATTAAAGCCTTTCAGGGAGCAGACTACTATAAGCCGGAACATATGCCGGAGATAGATTTTCTGCTGATCTCCCATGACCACTGGGACCATCTGGATTATAAAACTGTTCAGGCACTAAAAAATAAAGTGGGGAAGGTGATCTGTGGATTGGGAACCGGACAGCATTTTGAGTACTGGGGCTGGGATATCGATACAATTATTGAAAAAAACTGGTGGGAAAGCATTGATATTGCAGAAGGTTTCAGAATTACCCTGACCCCTTCAAGACATTTTTCCGGAAGACTGCTGAACCGGAACATCTCACTCTGGACCTCTTTTGTACTGAAAACACCTTCCATGAACCTCTTTTTGGGTGGTGACAGCGGATATGGAAACCATTTTACAGAAATCGGAAATAAATACGGACCGTTTGATCTTGCCGTGATGGAAAACGGACAGTACAACGAAAAGTGGCCTTACATTCATACCCTGCCGGAACAGCTTATGACTGAAATACAGGAACTGAGAGCCAAAAATTTTATCCCTGTGCACAATTCAAAGTTCAAACTGGCACAGCATGCATGGTACGAACCCTTGCAACTGGCAGCAAAATATGCAGAAGAAAATGATATACCAATTACCCTCCCGAAAATAGGAGAAAAAGCAGATCTGAAAAACCTTGGAAATACCGCCTGGAAAAAATGGTGGGAAGATTATATGTAAGCAATGAAATTGGCCGGTAATGATTTGTTGAATTGATTACCCTCATAAAATAAAACCTGCTCCATATGAAGCAGGTTTTTCCTTATTATCAAAAAAATAATCACTACTAAGGCTCCTTATGGTCAACTTTAGTATGGATGATGTCGTAAAATACAGTTGGGTTGTTGGTGGCGTCAGGCGTAATTCTGTAGGTGAACGTAGTGTCGTTCAGGACAAGAATATCCACAACACGGGTAAAAATAACCGCTCCGTTATTATCCAGGCCTACAAGGGTTCTTTTCTTTCCGTCAGCAGAAATACTCCATGTTCCCTGAGATCTCAGCACATCATTTAAACCGAAGATTTTGAAAGTTCCGTTAGCTTTGAAGTAAGAATATCCTACATATCCGGCAACGCTGGGATCTGTTAAAACAATAGTATTCCCGTTCTTATCTTTTGCCCCGGTAGTTTCCCATGGCGTGGAAGCTAAAGTAAGCTGACCGTTGCCCGGTTCTGCATGTGAAGTTCTTGTATGGATGATATCGTAATAAACAGACGGGTCAGCTGAGTTAGGACGGATTCTGTATGTAAATTCATTTTTATTCAATACAAGGATTTCCACATCACGGGTGAAAATAGTCGTTCCGTCAGGATTCAAGGCAGCGATCGTTCTTGTTTTTCCCTGTGCGTCTACAGACCATGTTCCTCTGGATCTCAATACATCATTCAACCCGTAGATCGCAAATTTTCCATCAGCTTTGAAGTAGGCAAAACCAACATATCCGGCAACGCTGGCATCCGTTAAAGCCACGCTGTTTCCATTCTTATCTTTAGCTCCTGTGGTTTCCCATGGTGTAGAAGATAAAACCTGTGAGGGGGTCTGCTGTTCAATGATCATTTCGTCATCATTATCAGAACATGCAACAAAAGATGCTGACAAAAGCATTGCTGCAGACAGATAACATAATTTTTTCAGTGTATTCATAAGGGTATTTTTAAGTCTCTGCAAACTTATCCCGAATAAATATCAATCCATTGTATAAAACCTCTCTTTTGTTGTAGAAAATATAACAGATCTGATCATGGGTTGAAAGAAATCGTATTGTATGCCTGTCACCCAAAGATTCTTTGTGACTACCACACTGCATTTCTGATATCTGCACAGACGAAGGCTGGGTTGGGGAATTTTATGTAAAAGACCTTTATCTTTACAATGAAATATTAAAAATTCTTCAAAAACTCTATTTTTGAGCATGAATAACAGGAACCGTGGAAAAAATACAGGAGACGACACTTTATTCGCTTCTGAAAAACAACTCAGCAAACTGAGAGCTGCCGTTCAGGATATGCAGTATCTGCTGACAAGAGAATATCCGGAAAAAGCGGCATCTGAACTTGTAGGAAACCGCTACCGCTTAAAGACCCGGCAAATACAGGCGTTAAGAGGAGCATCAGCTTCAGAAATGCAGATCCACAACCGGAAATTAAAACAGCTGGAAGCTTCAGATCTTAAAGAAAAGACCGTTTATCTTGACGGGTTCAATGTGTTGATCCTGCTGGAGAGCTTACTTTCCGGAGCGTATATTTTTGAAGGTGCAGACGGCTGTTTCCGGGACCTTTCCGGTGTTCATGGAACTTATAAAAGGGTAAATCAAACCTTAAGAGCTGTGGAAGCTGTAGCCTCATTTTTTAACAAAAACCATATCCATAAGCTGGTGTGGATCTTTGATCAGCCGGTTTCCAACAGTGGAAGAATCAGGCAGATCATTCTTGATTTTGCAGCAGAAAATACGCTTAACTGGGAAGCAGAATTACAATATAATCCGGATAAATATCTGGCAGAAAGCGCAGGGATTATTATTTCTTCCGATGCATGGATCCTGGATCATTGCAGAGAATGGTTTAACCTCATCGGATATCTGATCAGAGAAGAAAACCTTTCCGTTAACCTCATTAAAATGGTGTAAAAATGAATCAGATCAGAAAATATATTCCATTGATCTCAGATGCATGGAAAGAAAAATACCAGGCTGTTCTGGCAGAAGAGCATTTGAAAAACCTGGAAGACAATATACAGCATGGTAAAAACCGTATTTTAGAATGGGATCTGCCATATTTCAATGAAGAAATAAAAATTGACAGACAGGCGAGCTTTGAAAAATTCATTACGGCATTGGAAAGCAACAACCCTGATCAGGTGAAGGCGGGAATGCTGGAAGCAATTCCGTTTGAGGACTGGCTGAATGTGCTTGGGCAAAGACTTACCTCAGCAAGTATCCGGGATGAAAATGCAGTTCCCCCTTTGAAGAGCGTATTGATCAAAGCCTGTGAAGAACCCTTCAATTCCGAGATGACAATTGCTCAGAGAGCGTGGGAAAAACACATCGGAAGAATGGATGACGGTTTCTGGGGCGAAATTAAAGGAAACAATCAGCAGAAACAGGAGAAAGTGATGGCAAAGATCCGTCAGATCCTTGATCATACTACCTGGTGGAATGTATTTTTCCATTACAAACACGAACTTGTCTTTGAAGCAAGGGAAAAAGATGGGCATGGAATCCGCTGGGGTCATGGCGGTACAAAACTGATTGGTTTCCTCGAAAAGTTCATTAACGAAAGTGCTTAGCCTTCATTTCCTTATGTGAACTTATTCCCCATATTATTTTCGATTTCTGAATTGCGCTGAAGTGTTTAAATAAGAGCGCTTATCGCTTTATTTTTAACCTTTAAGGAATATTTTTTTAATGCGTAAAAACATTGCGCACTACTTTCATAGTTTTGCAGATATAAAAACGGAAACTATGGATTTTTCAGAACAAATATTTTCAGCCGAAGAATGGGAAGCATGTCTCAAGGTTCTTCATGCATTGAAAGATCAGCCTTTCCGGAATCCTGATAATAAAACGTTCTCAGGGCTGATTACCAAAATTCATAAGAATGCCAAAAAACAGAACCGTCATGAATTGTACTCGGAAATGAAGTCTCATGATCTTGCTGTGAATGCAGGCTCTGTACTGATGCAGAAAGCATTGGCCGGGGTTTCCGCTTTTTATGATGATGAAAAGGATGAGGTAAAACTTACTAAACTTCAAATCCCTAAAAACTGCTACTGCTGTAACCAAAGTTATCAGTATGCCCACTCTTTCTATTCAAGGTTGTGCCCTCAGTGTGCAGGAGAAAATTATGAAAAACGGTTTGAAACAGCTGACCTCACGTGGCGGAATGTAATCCTTACCGGCGGAAGAGTAAAAGTAGGTTTTGCCACAGCATTGAAGCTGTTGAGAAGTGGAGCCAATCTGGTGTTGACAACCCGTTTCCCGGCATTGGCTATGGAACTTATGCAGCAGGAAACAGATTATGAAAACTGGAAAGACAGACTCTGGATCTATGGGCTGGATCTTAGAAATCTTAAAGCGATTCAGGAGTTTACAGACTTTTATAAATTCAATTTTGACACGTTGGATATCCTGATCAATAATGCTGCTCAGACGATTAAGTATCCCGATGAATATTATCTTCCGGTTGTACAACGTGAAAAAGAAAAACTGATGGATTTTAAAGATCTTCACAACCTGGTTCCGAATTGTACAGAAATTTCTCATGAAATGACAAAACTGGAATATGCACAGAATGAAATGACCCAGGTGGCCCTTACCCGTTTCGGGCAACCCGTGGATAACCGGGAGAAAACGAGCTGGAATTCAACACTGGAAGAAGTTTCTATGTATGAACTGGTAGAAGTAAACCTCATCAATCATATAGCACCCTATTTTCTGATCAAAGAACTGAAGCCTCTGATGAAGAATTCATCCCATAAAGAAAAGTTCATCATCAATGTAACCTCTTCAGAAGGAATCTTCAGCTATGAAAACAAAACGGTATATCACCCGCATACCAATATGACGAAGGCAGCACTCAATATGATGACGCTTACCTCTGCCAGAGAATTTGAAAACGATCAGATCTATATGACAGCCGTTGATGTGGGATGGATTTCTACAGGAGCTAAGGAAAGTCTCAGAAAAAAACAGTTTGAGCAGGGATATATCCCGCCATTGGATTCTGTAGACGGAGCAGCGAGAATTTTACATCCGGTTATAGAAGGTATTAATGGAAAATGTTTCAGCGGAGTTTTATTGAAGAATTATAAAATTCATACCTGGTAAAAACAGGATGACAGCCATATAAAGAAGCGATAGTTTAATGAAGAACACTGCCCCTGAGGGTGGAGGTTACGGGTGCAAGTCCCGTACGTTTCACAGGAGTACATAGTTCAGTAGGGAAGAATACTGCCATTGCACGGCAGAGGTCGCAGGTTCGGTGCCTGCTGTACTCCCGATTACGGAGATCATAGTTTAACGGAAAAACATTTCCTTACCCGGAAGCGATGCGGGTTCGAATCCCGCTTGTCTCCCAACTTATAGAGTAAAAGAAATAGTTTAAAAGGGAAAAACTTATTCCTAAGGAATACATTATCGGTTCGATCCCGGTTTTCTTTTACCTTTAAAAAAATAATGCCATGTTTAGAAAATTATTAGTGTATTTTAAAATCATCGATGAAGTTCAGGTTCCTGTCCCGATCAAACGTGGATCAGTTCAGAAGCCAATGAAGCCGGTGAAAAAAACAGAGAAAAAGGTAGAGGAAAAAACAGCTCCCGAAACCCAACCTGAAATCATAACGGTCAAAAGAAAGACCGGGGAGAAGAGAAAAGAAATCAAAGATTTTGAATCACACGTAAAGGATTACAAAGAATATTGCCTTGAAAAAACGAGCAATCAGCATATGATGAAAGTATCAGACTATAAAGTAATCGACCGTAATGACAGTACTGAAACGTTTTTTATAAAAGACGATGCTTTCATTACCCATAACGAACATAGAATGCTACGCATAGAGAGCCCGTATTTTGTGAAATATATTCAGCAGGAATACAACCCGATAACCCAAATTAACGAAAATGCATACGACTGATACCATAAAAAGATATAAGATATTCTCTGCAGAAGATGTGCAGAAAATACTTCCGGGTGAATATTCGTCTATAGAGGTCTATGCCAAAAACATGACTTTTGCTTTCACGGAAATAGACGGTAATCTGATATTGCGTGGCGAAGGCTGCAGGTTCCCGGATTTGGTGAGCATTAGCGGAAATCTTTCAATAGACGCAGGAAACTGTGAACTTCCCCGGCTTAAAACAATAGGCGGAAGTTTTGCCATGCATGGTCCTGCAGTGCTGGATAAGCTTGAAAAAGTGAAAGGCGACTTTAAATGCATTATCAATTTCGGATTTAAAAACACAATAAAAATTAACGGAAGTATTGAGCTCAAAAATGCAACCGTATATACCGGAAATAAAAAACTTTCAGCTGTAAGAAGAACAATTGCTGTCAATCATCAGTATCAGGTAGATTTTCTGCCTAAAGACGGTGTGTTTAATGTAGATGTTTTCGCAGATGATATCGTTTTTCAGCATCAGAAAATACAGGGAAGAATCAGTCTTTATGGTGAAAATATTTCTTTTCCTAATCTTGAATGTATCCAGGGCCGGTTTAAAATAGAGCCCCGGAAGAAGAAATATCCGGATTTTGAGCATGATTTTCCGGTTCTGAAAAAAATGACCGGAAATCTGATCATAGATAAAACCAAAGTATGTTTTCCTGAATTGAAAGAATTAACAGGAAATATTGAGATCAGGAATAATTCTTTTGTCAAATTTCCCTTATTGGAAAAATCAGGAAGTATTCTTATCAGGCAGCATGCAGGAGCGGAATTTCCGGTTTTGAGAGTTGTAAACGGATGTCTCCAGAATCATGGTTTTGAAACCTGTTATCTGACGGAATTACAGATTGTAACAGGGAGCTTCTTTACTCATCAGATTCTGGCTAAAAATATTCTGGAAGTAGGTAATTTAATGATGAGCAGATATTGTGAATTTGATCATCTGAAGAAAATAAACGGTTTTGTTGATAGTAATATGGGCTTTAATTACCAATCTCTGGAATACATCGGCTATATGATGAAGGACCAGCAGAAAAGCTCAAAACTGCCTTCGTTAAAAAGGATAGGACATTATCTCTATAATAAGAATGATGGCTTTGAGAATCTGGCTGACCGGATCTATTTTAAAGTGAAGGATAACATGTATATAACAAAAGACAAATGTTATATTTCACGAATTCTGTCGAATCAGCTATATCAACACTTTGGCCACCCGCTGGAAAAACTGGTGTCTATTTTAAAGCTGAGACATAAAAGTTTTCAGAACTTTATTACCCGTGAATACGAAAGAGAATGGAATAATTACGACTCACCCAACTTTGTAAAGGTTTTAAATAACATAGAAAAAATATGGAATAAGACAGAACCCATTACCTATGAAGAATTCTTTACCCATTATGATACGGATTTCAGACTCTTCTGTTTCAGTTATTTTGGTGTTGGAACCCTGATGAAAAAGCTTGAAGCAAAGAAGATCAACCAGGAAAAGATTCTGGTGAATTATTTTCAATATGATAAAGACGGAAATAAAATAGCGGTACGCAGAACCAATTATTATGAAGTATATGAAGTGGAGAATACAAAATTCAGACACTCTTTCCGGATGAGGGAACTGTATTCATATGCGGTAAAATGCTGGTGTCCGTCTACAGCAGAAGAACACTGGCTGTGGATAGAATCCCGGTATAAAAACAATGCATTGACTGCCATCGCTTCCACATTCAGGATTCATGAGAATATTATTCCTCATATAAAATGCCTGAAAAGACAGGGAGATCTGCTCATCTGTGAAATGGAAAAAGAAGTAGTACCGAAAGGAGCTGTAAGACCTTTAACAGCTGATGAATATTTCAGTCTTCTTGAAGCAGAATCGTAAAATATTGCAGAAACAGTAGTTTAACTGGAAAAACGCTCCACTCAGAGGAGAATTGCAGGTTCAGCACCGGCCTGTTTCTGTTTTTTAAAAAAATAAACCATGGAAGAATTACAATCAATTTTAAATACAATAATCAAAGAAAAGCAAGGCTATATCACATTCCTCACCGGAGCCGGAATCTCAGCAGAAAGCGGTCTGCCAACTTACCGCTCCATAGACGGGATCTGGATCAAAGGAACGAAATATCATCGTCCGGAGGAATTCGGAACTTTCAGGTATTTCAGCCAGGAACCCGAAGAAGTATGGCAGTATAATCTTTTCTGGAAAAAACTGATCGCTGAAGCACAACCGAATGAAGGCCACTATGCCCTTACAGAGATAGAAAAGCTTTTAGGAAACCGCTTTAAGCTGATTACCCAAAACGTAGATGGTCTTCACCAAAGAGCCGGAACCCGGAACGTTTATGAAATTCATGGAAACAAGCAGACCGTACGCTGTTCAAAAGAATGCAGCGAGCCCATTGATTTTCCGGAAAATGTAAAACAAAAAGAATATACAGAAGACCTTACCCCTGAAGATACAGACGGATTAAAATGCAAAAAGTGCGGAAACTGGCTCAGACCTCATACCTTATGGTTTGACGAGTCCTATAATGAGAAATATTATTATTTTGATACCGCTTATGACATTGCGGAGCATACCGATATCCTGTTCGTGGTAGGAACTTCAGGTTCCACAACGTTGCCGGTCAATATAGTAGAAACGGTAAAAATCCGGGCAAAACATATCGTTATGATCAATCCTGAAGATAATACTTATTTTCACCATATCATGAGAGGAATGAAAACACAGACCTCTGTACAGGAAAGCAGCTCTAAGGCATTGCCACAGCTGAAAAAGATGATAGAGGAAATAATGAAAGCTTAATATTGATGACACGGAAACAGTAGTTTAATGGAAAAGCACACCCTGCTAAGGTGAGTTGCAGGTTCGAATCCTGCCTGTTTCCCTTTTTACAGTGAAAAATAATGGTTTATTTTTTTAATTTTAAAAACTGAATAGATATACCATCACCAACCAACCACATCATATGAAATATATTGTACTTTCTGCACTGTTCCTGTTTTCATGCAAAGAAAAAGAGACCCGGAAAAATCCTGAAAAAAAAGATTCTGCAACCGTGGCAAAAGCACCGGCCGCCGTTTTACCGCATGACACGGATATTCTTAAAATACTGGTGGATGAAGAAGCTGAAACGGAAAAAGGAGCCCGGCCGGACTACAAAGATTACAGTGTTTCTTTCTCCAATGACGGAGATTCCTATACCGTGAGCTTTCAGAAAATAGCTTCTGATGATTTCAATAATGACGGGATCACAGATTATATTGTAGAACGTGATTCGGAAGGAATGCTCGGTGGGAACGCCAATACCAATTCTGAAGTTATGTATATCATCATGGGCAAAAACAATACAATCAGTGAAAAGCATGAAATACTCATGTATGCTCCCTTTTCGTATAATATTTTGGATGGAATTTCTTATGAAGGCGGAAAACTGAAAGCTTCAGCAGTTCAGAATTACCGTGTATACAGTGTACCGGAAGACAGTCTTCAGTCTGCACAGCTGTCTTTTGTCTATAAAGACGGGAATGTATATGAAGACTCTTACCTTACCGGATGTGAGCTCGGAAAGTGGAAAAATAAAAAGATTTTCAATTCTGCTTCAGAGCATTACAGAAGTATTGACAGGCACAACTATACCGAAACCGTAAATGAAAAATATCATTCCGATGGCTTCGAAGCTTCCGCAGAATTTTCAGGATGTGATAATATGAATGTAGTTTTCGAAGGAGCTTACAAAACATCAGATACCGGTATAAAATCCATAGGAGAAAAAAGAAAACAGTTTCTTGATTTTCTGCTGAAAAATACGACACTTCAGAAAGAGATTGCCGTTGTTCAGAACCATTATCTTACTCATCAGCCGTCCGGCAGTTATACGGATGTCGGAAACCTTTCATTCAATATTTTTACCGATAAAAAGAAAGGCGAAATTAATTTCAGGCTGGTCATCACCAAAGAAAACAACCCAAAACAAAATGAAAACTGGGATATTGTCACCAGAATAAAATAATCAACATAAAAAAATGAATACATACATTGATATTGGCATTAACCTGACCAATAAACAGTTCTATAACGAACATGAAGAAATTATCAACCGTGCATTAGACAACGGGGTTGATCATATGATCCTTACCGGTACAAGCGTGAGAGGAAGTAAAGAATCCGCAGAAATAGCAGAAGATTATCCGGATATTTTATTTTCAACAGCAGGAATTCATCCTCATGATGCCAAATCTTTTACCCGGGAAAGCATCGGCGAACTCAGAAAATTACTGAAGCAGGACCATGTGATCTCAGTAGGAGAGTGCGGTCTGGATTTCGATCGTGACTTTTCGCCAAGACCCGTTCAGGAAAAATGTTATAAAGCCCAGCTGGAATTGGCCATAGAAGTGGATAAGCCGCTTTTTCTTCACGAAAGATCAGCATTCAGAAAATTTAATGAGATTACAGACGAATACCTTTCAAAGCTGCCGGAAGCTGTTGTACACTGTTTTACCGGAACACTGGAAGAAGCAAAGATATACCTTGATAAAGGATTTTATTTGGGATTTACCGGAGCAATCAGTGATGAGAAAAGATTTAAGCATCTGGAAGACGTGATAAAATACGTACCGCTTGACCGTATGATGATTGAAACCGATGCCCCTTTTATGCTTCCGAAGAATATGCCAAGAATGCAGAACAGACGGAATGAACCCTCATTTTTACCTTATGTGGCACAGACTATTGCCCATTTGAAGAAGATCAGCATTGCTGAAGTCGCAGATGAAACTACAGAAAACGCCAGAAGGTTTTTCAGATTATAAAAAAGAGCTCTACTGATACAGTAAAGCTCTTTTTTTGTAAAATAAAGGCTGAAAATTGTCTGAGCAATTGCCTTTTCGTTTTATAAACTCTTAATAGCCGATTCCAAAGCCAGTTCCATCATCGGATTCAAAGCTTTTTCTCTTTCGTCAGCAGAGATTTTTTCGTGAGTAGGGATAATGTCAGTTACCGTAAGAATGGTTGCTGCATTTTTTCCTAGATACTGAGCATTGGCAAACAGTCCGAAAGCTTCCATCTCTACTGCCGGGCAATTGTATTGGGTAGCAATAGCAGGTGTTTCAGGATCTTTTCTGTAGAAAATATCACTACTGTGGATGTTGATAGCTTTAGCGTTTAATGATAATTCCTTAGAAGTTTCATTGATGGTATTGAAGATATTTCCCTGGTGAGAAAGAATCTCATCTTCAATTCCCCATGCATATTTGGCATAGGTACTTTCGCTGGCTGCCTTTTCAATATTTAAAATATCAAAAAGCTTAAGATCCGTATTGTAAGCACCACAAGTCCCGATTCTGATGATGGTATCTACTTCATATTCTGTAAATAATTCAAAAGAATAAATTCCGATACTTGGGAAACCCATTCCGCTGGCTCCTACAGTGATTTCTTTACCTTTATAAAGACCGGTATAATAAAAGATACCTCTGGTTTTGCTTACCAGTTTTGCATTTTCTAAATAATTTTCAGCAATATACTGTGCACGAAGCGGATCCCCCGGCTGCAATACTACTTTGGCAATTTCACCTTTTTTTGCACTGATGTGAATACTCATAATGTTATTTTGAATGAGGCAAAGATAATAACTTTTAGATTGTCTCCATTATTACGGTGAGTGAAACAGTAAAGCTTCCTCTGATCAATACAATACATAAAACAGGATCAATATCTGCTGTAAAGATGATTGCAGATCAAGTCTTTTGAAAACTTCATATTCTTTGTCCATAAAAAATGAAATGGGTTAATACAGAACAGGATTAGAATAAAGGAGAGCAGGTATGGGAATATCACGGAAGTTATTTTTGTACCAGTCAATCATTCAAAAAATCAAAACATGAAAATAGAACATATCGCTGTCTGGGTAAAAGACCTTGAAAAAACCAGAATGTTTTATCAGAAATATTTCGGCGCTGTTTCCAATGATAAATACCACAATCCCGTCAAAAATTTTGAATCGTATTTCCTGAGTTTTGATAATGGCTGCCGTCTGGAAATTATGACCAGGCCTGAAATCAAAGAAAGCGGAAACAGCTACGGATCCCAACAGTATGGAATCATCCACTTTGCATTTTCGGCAGGCAGTAAAGAAAAAGTAAACAGTCTTACGGAAATCCTGAGAAAAGACGGCTATACTATTGCCGGAGAACCCCGCACAACCGGAGACGGCTATTATGAAAGTGTCATCCTGGATCCTGAAAACAACATCATTGAGATCGTCGCTTAAGTCATTGCAGGGAGCATTAGTGACGAATCAATCTCAACAGTAATATAATCTCTCGCAAATTTAGCAGATGACGCAGATTTTATTGCAACACATACACTGTCAAAAATAAACCTAACAGGTTTTCAAAACCTGTTAGGTTTTAACCTTTAAATCATAGCAAATATAACCGTAATGCTTGCCGAAGATCTTTGATCTTCTTGCGCCTTAAAATATACCCAATTAAAAAAAATCTTTGCGCCCTTGCGTTTCCAAACCCACTTAAACTCAAATTACAGGTCGCAATCAAAACGTGAAGCTTTCATTATTTTTCATCACTTTTCAAAAATTCTCATTCAGAAACCGCATTTCACATCAATCCTGCTCTTAAAAATTTTATTCTCAGCGAAATAGTTTTATTTTTGTTAGATGATGGAAACCAAATCACCGTTTTTGGACACGATCTTTCTGCTCAGAAAGAATGAATGTATTACCCTTTTCTCCAGCTTGCAGGAAATTTCCTCAAAAGAAGAGCTGGAGGCAGGAGTGTATTTTGAAGCAGAATTCGAAAAAGAAAGACTTGAATTTCTTTCTGATCAGTTCGTCTGTCATAAAGAAACGGCAGTCTGGGCCGCCAAAATTCTGTATCATAGTGCCCAGTTGTATCTTATCAGAGAAAATACTGCGCAGAATATGGATCAGCTGATTTCCGGATATAAAGGAGTCAGAGATATCCCATCTGTTTTATCTGCAGATTTATCCCTGAGATTTTTACCTAAGATCATTGATGCTTTGTATGCGGTAGATCCGGAAGATACTTTGATCAGAAAGCTTGAAGATATTCTGGTGGAATTTCACTACTCGGGAATCGGATATGATCTTGATGTCAGAAGGGTCAACTGGGAGGAAGAACTCAAAGATCCTACCTATCGTAAATTATATCTGGAAAGGATTGTTGAAAAAAAAGATTACAGGCTCGCGGAAATTCCATATATCAATAAACTACTAATAGCTGAATTCGGAATGCATCAGGATGCATTCTGGAGAGAATTAAAAACAATAACCGAAGAACATGAAAACCTATGAAAAAATATTTGAGTTTTTAACTGATCCTACCAAAGAAACTTTCCTGAAATGCAGGGAAGTGGTGATTAATGATCCCGGATATGATCCGTATTCGCAAGACACTGAAAATATGCAGGATCTTTTGAATAGCGGAAAATTTGAAGATGTTATACAATACGTCAATATCAATATTCTGCTAAGTCCCAGTGCGCATATTTATAAATACTTCGCTTATAAAGAGCTGGGAAATGAAAAAGCAAGGAATGTTGAAATGATGATCGTTCAAACCCTCTTTGAATGTCTTGAAAAAACAGGTGACGGAACAAGAAAATCACCCTATATTGTAACAAGAATTTCTGATGAGAGAGACCTGATCAGGCATCACTTCAACAAACAGGACGTATCACAGTGGCTGATCCGGGATGAAGATAAGATCATAGATGTCCTTAAGCTTGATGATGGAACAGAGGTCTGCTTTGATATCAAAACCCTTTATCACAGACTGGCCTTCTCCTTCAACAAAAGAAAAAAGGAAAACGGAACAGAAGAAAAAGCCCAAACGAAGAAGTGGTGGAATTTTTAATTTTTTAAATCAATGACTCAGAATATCAATAAACTTAATACAGCCCTTACCTATGTGAAAGATACATTTGTAGGGAAAAATGATGTGGTAGACCTGCTCGGAATCTGTCTGCTGGCACGGGAAAATGCTTTTTTATACGGACCTCCTGGAACCGCCAAATCAGCCATTGTAAGAACATTGGCGAAGACCGTAAAGGATGGAAAAAATTTTGAATACCTGCTAACCCGTTTCACCGAACCGAACGAGATTTTTGGTCCTTTTGATATCAGAAAATTAAAAGAAGGCGAGCTTCTCACCAATACGGAAGGGATGATGCCGGAAGCCTCCATGGTATTTCTGGATGAGATCTTCAACGCCAATTCAGCGATCCTGAACTCGCTCCTGATGGCACTCAACGAAAAAATATTCAAAAGAGGAAAAGAAACCAAGCATTTGCCAGCACTCATGTTTGTGGGAGCAAGTAACGTACTTCCGGAAGATGAAGCCCTGAATGCCCTTTTCGACCGTTTTCTGGTAAGAATCAATGTAGATTATGTAAACCCTGAATTATTGCAGCAGGTACTTTTAGCCGGAAGAAAGCTGGAAAATGAAGAAGAAACGGAAGTACCGGAAATTCATGCTGCTGAAATAAAAGAGCTTCAGAACCTGTGCCGTACAGTAGATCTGAAACCGATTTATGAGGTGTACCTGAATACCATCATGAGCCTCAGGAATACGGGGATTGCCATTTCTGACCGTAGAGCGGTAAAACTGCAGAACCTGATTGCCGCAAGCGCTTTGATCTGTGGCAGAAACGAAGCGGTACTTTCTGACCTTTGGGTACTGAAGCATATCTGGGATACGGAAGAGCAGATCGAAATTCTGGAAGGAATCATTAACAGGACCATAGAAAAAGATGACCATCCGAAATCACATCCGCAGGCAATGCAGAACAAAACACCGGATCCGGAAGAGGTGATGAAAGACGTGAAAATCCTGGTGGATAAGTGGAATGCCGGCCCCGTGAGCTTTGAAGAACAGAATGTAATTAAAGATAAACTGAGATACCTGCAGACCCGTTGTGACTGGATCAGGAATCCTGAGCAGAAGCAGTATATTCAGCAAGAAATTGAAAGCTTATGGCAGAAAATCCTTCAAAGCATATAAAAGAATTCTGGGCAGAACTTCCCCGTGCTGATGAAGATTTTCTGGGCTCAATCAGAGACTGGAAAAATGTTCAGATTGCAATGGAAGATGAAACCCTGTGGCTGAAAGGCTTTACAGACGAACAGGCTGTGGCTCCGGAAATACAGCAGCTGCCGGATTTTATCCTGTACGAGCTTCGTGACGGCCTTTTATTCAGAAAAGATGCATTGGTTCCCAGCAGAAAAGTGAGAACTGCATTGCTCTGGACACCGATTGATAAAGCTTTGCGCCTTACTTTCCCGGTATCCAATAACAATTATTTCGGAATTGATGAAAAAATTCATGTCGCATTGACGGAAAGTCTTGAAGAGCAGCCGGTAATTGCCTTATTGAGCCCATTATCTGAAATCAGGGAAAGCATGGCTGCCATTCCGAAATTTAAGCTTGAAAAAATACAATGGACAGTGATAGGAGATAAAGCACTGTTTCTGGGAACTCCGTTATTAAGCTTACCGGGGAAGACCTATTGGAGCAAAGACGGCCATTTACTGCCCGCCGGATTGGATTTTGAATTTAAAAATCTAAGCAGGCTGCTGCAGCAGAAATACAATAAAGAATCAGAGGGATGGCTTTTATGGGATGAAAACGGAAATTGTCTTTCCATAAAAAGTACAGATTTCCGGCCGCTTTCCATCAGTTCATTCCGCCTTACTGAAAAATCAAAAGAATGGAACTAAGGACCTATTTCCAGTCCTACGAAAACTATTTCTGGGAATGGAAGACCGATGAAGATATTCCCGGTGATGCCGGATATAATGATTATAACCTCCTCTCGGTACCCGGGGTGGGAGCAATTGCTTACAGGCCTTATGTCATGGAGATTCTTAAAGAGCTTCAACCGCAGGGATGGCCGCCATTCGGGGCTTTGCTGATGGTTTTATATGCGATGCAGGACGGGTATGTAGATTTTGCAGGTCCTTTGAGACGCACTGCAGATTTTTACAGCACAGGAAATTTCGAATTCAATGCAGAAAAAGAAATTGAATTTCTTGAGAAAATACGGTCACTTCCTGCAATTTATAAGCAGAAACAAAATAAAGTTGCATTGCTGCAGACGCTGTTTCATAATGGTCACAACAGGATATCTGCCCTTTTTGCTGATGCGAACCTGAAGGTCTATTATAAAAGGCCCTATGAGCTCGCCGTAAGTGCAGAAAAACAACATGCCGGGCCTTCCGTTTTAAACCGGGATCTGAGCGCTTTGGATCTGAATGAAAAATTTCCTACCGTCCAGTCCATTATGGATGCTATGAAAGGCTTTATTGAAGAACCGGAACTGGATGATGAAGTCATAGAGGAAGAAACAACGGCAGATACAGACAACGATTTTATCCGCGAGCTGATTGAGGAACCGAAAACGTTCCAGGTAGGAAGCCTGATTAAAAGAATCTGGAGCGGACTGAAAATTCCGATGCGTCATCTCTCTCCCGGTGAACAGCCTGTAGGAGGAATTTCAGATATGACCAACAAAGGAGATTTCCACAGGATGCTTCTTTCAGAATTTGCCAATGAAGATGAGGTCTTCATGAACCGTGTGGCCAATAATGAAGCACTTTATATTCAAAGGGAAATTCCGCCTGAAGAAAATATTTTTGAAAGAATAATCCTGATCGACACTTCCCTGAGAAACTGGGGAACACCGAAGGTATTGGCTTTTGCATCTGCCATAGCCATCATCAGGCATCCGAAAGCACATTCTCAATGTAAAGTAATGGCTCTGGGGCAGGCAGCGCTTCCGGTTTCTCTTCAAAAAGTAGAAGATGTTGTTGACAACCTTAACCAGGTAAGCCCGGTTCTGGAAGTGTCAGAAGCTTTGGGAAAATTTTTCAGTGAACAGCACACCGAAAAAGACATTGAAGTTTTTTTTATTACCCATCAGGAAAATATGGCCGATGAAAAAATTCAGCGGATCGTTCATCAGAATAGAGACCGTCTCAAATTTTTGGTAACCACTACTTCAGATGGTGAACTTAATTTTTATAAACATCATAAAGGAACAAGAAAGCATATTCAAAAAATAAAACTGCCTCTTCAGGAACTTTGGGCCAATCCTCCGCAGCAGAAAGCAGCCGGCATCAATCTGAATGGAAAGAAAACCGATCTTCCGCAAAATTACCCGATCTTATTTCCGGCTCCGGTCAATAAGATCGCACAGTTTTTATACGAGGGAGAATTTTTTATTTTAAGCTCAAAAAAACAGCTGCTGAAAACTTACCTTTCTGATAATTATTATGACAAGCATTCCTATGATTATTATAAAACCTATCACGGATGTGAAGTCCTGTTTGAAAATATCTCCATAAAACCGGCCGGGAAATTTGCCTTAGCAAAAAATAAACAGCAGCACTTTATTCTTTGTCAGTATCAGCCGGCTAAAAAGCTAATATCCAAGCTGAACTTAAATACAAAAGAATATTCTGAACAGAATGTTACCGGATTAAACATTCCGGATTCTTATGAGCTTATTTATTTTGGGAAGAGCTTTTATCTTCACCAGTATGCCAATCCTTTACTGTATAAAATAAATATTGAAGGAAATCTGTCGGTAGAAACCATTTCCGGAAAAGATAAAGAAATTGATAAAAACAATACAAAAGCAGTAGCAGAGGTTGAAAAACTGAACCGGAGCGGACTGAAAATTATCAACAACTTTAATAAGGTCGGAATCAATATGTATGGAGATCTCGTCGTTTCAGGGAATAAACTCTACAGCCCGGATGAAAACCTGCTGGACTTTTCCAAAAACAAATATGAGATAACAGTTTTTGCTGAGCAGAACAAAAATAAATTTACCTTTCCCGATGGAAGCGAAATCATCACAGATTCCCGGGGAATGTTGACGTTCAGGAGTAGTAATAAAAGTATTGAAGAATTTTTTATCCCCTCCACACTTGGCGGATTCCTTTCCCTGGCTACGTATACAGAATTTGGGGGATCGGAATATTATCTGCCGGAACATTCTCTGCTGAAAGTAAAAACAATGGATGAGATGTGTGACCGGTTTTTAAAAGCATTTATAGAACAGATCTTGGATTATGGAGCTTAGAATTAAACCTTTTCCGAAAAACAATTATCCCAGAAGAGGACTTTTGATCAAAGGTTCTTCCCCTTTGATATGGCTTCAGGAGATGGAAACGCTCGGGATACACCTGAGTTATGTAAAGTCGTACGCGATCCCGGCAGACAGCCCGAATGTGTTGTATGGATGTTTTCTCGTTTTTACGGAGCATACACCCCAGGAAATCGGCCGTAATGCTTACTTTCAATGTGTAGATGACCGGTTATTCATTCCTGAAAACACCACATTCTACCCAAAAATCAATCCTGAGGACTGGCAGCAGCTGGATTCCCGTTTTATCATTATGCATCCTGACTTCGGGCTGGTAAAACTGTCCGAAGAAGCAGACTGGATCTCATTCATTCAGGAACCCGGAAAAATAGAAGAAAATATCAGAAGACCATTGAAGGGTGTTACAATTCCTCAGAAAATAGAAAGCTACACCGTTGAAATGGATGATGAAAAAGTACTGGAAACATTACAATCCAAACCAACTGAAGAAGAATGGATGAGCAATCTTCCGTTTGACCTGAAAAAGGTGATGGCCGGTAATAAAAAGGAAATTGAAAAATATCTCGCATACATTGAAAAATATCCTGAAAGAGCCATAGAGCTGGGAGTACCTTTAGACATTATGGGAACTTCCAGAGGGGATGGCTTTGCAAAATTCACATGGCTGGAAGGGTTGTTTGGAAATTCAGGCGGTAAGCCGGAGAGCCCGGGTACCAGAAACTTTCGGAGGATATTCTGGGCAATTATTGTTGTGGCAATTGTTTTAAGAATAGCATTACCATCGGATAAAAATAAATCGGAGCAGAACGAAATCGTTTCTTCAGGAAAGATTGTCACTGATGCTGTAAAAGCACCTGCAGATATGCTGGCATTCCAGTCCGGGATCTCTGAAATTGATCAGAAGATCGACTCTATGTATCATCAGAAAAGAAAAGGGCTGTCGAAAGAACTGATCAATGCCGGAATCATTGAATCCAAAACCAAAGAAGCCAAAGAAAATTATAAAAAAGCCGGCGGAAGAGAGGTAGGAGAAATTGGAAAAGACGTCGAAAAGCTTGTGAACCATGAAAAAAAGAGCAGGGATTCTTTAAAAATAATTTATACAAAAAAGATCAGGAAACATATTGAGCAGAAAACAGAAAAGCTGAAACGTAAAATATCAGATTCCCTGAAACAGTTTACTAAGGGGAAACCTGTAAACGGAGAGGTTGTAGGATATCTTGTAAAGAAAAGACAGGTACTGATGGCAGATTCATTGGGAAGACTGTACGGTACCATAGATATTGCAGATCCTTCTTCGGCATCCATTGATCAGTCTAAAGTAAAAACTATCGGTACAGAAGGCACTCCGCTGGAAACAAAGGCTCCTGTATCAGATATTCTCTATATGGTTATATTGATGATAGCCGGTGTCGGACTGTATTCTTTCTTATTTAAAAATAAATCGCTGAATCTGGGTGGTGACAATGTTCCTGCCTGGGTAAAGATCCTTTTGATAGCAATACTTGTGGCCATGTTGGTGTATCTGTTTTATCCGTTGGTGAAAATGTTCGGCTACAACTGGTTTGTATGGGTGCTGGTCATTTGTGTGATGCTGCTTCTCTACCGCCTTTTCAGAGAAGATAAAACCATTTTAAATTCCGAAGATGATGAATAAGCAGAAATTTATAGATAAGTTTATGGCAGCCTTTGTGCTGCTGGCTATGTTTAAGATCATCGGAATCGCAGCCCAGCTGTTCCATGAAAGCTTCTGGAGCGTTATCGGGACATTGGTGATCTTTCTTGTGGTAGCCTTTATCATCCTTCTCGTCATCACTTCTTTAAAAGATAAAGAACGCAATGAACGCAGGGCAGGAAAAAGAGGGGCCGGCGGCGGGAGCTTCTATCTGGAAAATTCCCTTTTCGACAAAATCCGGAGTAAATATGAGGAACTTGCCGGGAAATATATTGCTGAAAAAGACTATAAAAAAGCAGCCCAGGTCTATATGAATCTTCTTCAGGATCATTACAGAGGCGCCAAAACCCTGGAAGACGGCGGATTTTATAATGAAGCCGCAGCAGTGTATCTTAAGAAATTAAAAAATAAGTCGAACGCTGCAGCCTGCTACGAAAAAGCGAAACAGTACAAAAAAGCCATTGATCTTTATAAGGAAATGCAGCAGAAAGAAAAAGTGGGGGATCTCTATAAAGAAATTAACGATCTTAAAAATGCTCACACTTATTATCAGATGGTTGCCGATGATTATATCTCCAGTCATCAGATGGTAAAAGCGTCCCTTATCTATCGTAAAAAGATGGAAAACACGGATGAAGCCCAGAAAATATTACTGAAAGGCTGGAATGAAGACAAAGATCCGTTCAACTGTCTGAATAATTATTTTGCCAATATTTTTGATGTGAAAAAACTGGATACAGAAATCAGGGACTTGTATGAGAAAACACCTGCTCACAAAAAGATCATCTACCTTGATGCAATGAAATATGAATTTAAAAAAGACCCGGCATTACAGATGACAACCAGAAATATTGCATATCAGATTATTTCCGAAAAAGTGGAGACCCGCTCAGAGATTGTGAATGAACTGAAATACTTTAATCCGGATGATGAGGTGATCCTGAAAGATATTTCACGGTTTAAAACGGGGAGGAATAAGATGTTTAGGAATTGAAGGTAAAAGATCTTATTGCATGATTGGATCAGTAGAGGCGGGCTTTAGCCCGGCTAAATTAAAATAAACCAAAATTCCATCGGTTTTAGCCAAAATTCAGATTATCAAATACTCGTACAAAGGCCATTATCAGACTCTGTTCTATTACTCTGCTTTAGAAAAATTATAAAATAATATCAAAAAGATTTATCTTTGCCCCAGAAAATTATGACAATACAAAGAGCACATATCAATGCAGAACTATTCGAAAGTCCTTCTAATAAAGGATTATTCGGATATGATGGGGTGATATGGAATGAGGCGAAATGTGCTGACTTTGGAAATTATTTACTGTAAACTCGTAAAAATTTAATCAAAATATAGCAGAAACGCCTCGATTTTTCGAGGCGTTTTTTGTTTTTTAGGTCAGAAATTATTTAGAATGAAAAAAAATAACCATAAACATGAAAATTTTTTAAATCAAAATGAACAATTAATAAGCAAATAAAGAGTGATAAGTAACCCAGTGAGAGACAGTCATTTAGGTATTTAAGGAATCCGCAAAGTATTGCGGACAGAATTTTCTTATGCTTAAAATTTAATTTAATTAATTGATTTTCAGATAGTTGAATTGAAAATTTATTTGCGAGTTAAAAAAAATCATATTTACTTTGCAACCGAAAATTGAAAGCAACAGGTTTTCAGGATTCAATTAAAAATAATTTAGAAACAAACAAAAATAAAATGAAACAGTTACACAACATATTCAATCTACATTCAGAACTATTCGGCCAGGAGCCGGCAGGAGGATTGTGTATTCTTGGAAGTGAAATTGTGGATGAAAGGTGCTTATATACGTGGGTCAGCTAATGATCTCTTACGTAAAAATAATATAAAGCGCCTCCCGAAAAGAGGCGCTTTTTTTATGGTTTCTTTAGCTTATTTGGTAAAGCGCCGGTCTGTGGAACCGGAGAACAGGGTTCGATCCCCGGAGATACCCAAAATATACAATCTCATAGCTCAATTGGTTAGAGCATCGACCTGATACGTCGAAGGTTGAAGGTTCGAGTCCTTCTGGGATTACAGATACAATCTCATAGCTCAAATGGTTAGAGCACCGGTCTTTTAAACCGGGGGTTGAAAGTTCAAATCTTTCTGGGATTACAAAGGTTCATGGTATGTTTCCGATCCGGCTGTCTCCCGGAGAAGAAGCAGAAATGAACCTCAGAACTGGAAAGATAACGGTGGTTGTTTACCTGCCTTGGACGCAGGAGGTCGCAAGTTCGAATCTTGCTTTCCAGACTATTGGTTCCATTAGCATAGTGGTAAGTGCATCCGGCTTTCTACCGGACGACAAGGGTTCGACTCCCTTATGGAATACAGAAGGTTTCGTAGCTCAATTGGTTAGGGCATCGACCTGATACGTCGAAGGTTGAAGGTTCGAGTCCTTCCGAAACTACAGATGATTTTGTAGCTCAATGGCAGAGCACCGGTCTGTTAAACCGGAAGTTGAAAGTTCGAGTCTTTCCAAAATCGCAACTAGTTAAATGTTAATTGTTTCAGAAGAAAAAAGTGAAAGTTTGTCGGGAGCAGAAGATCTTTACGCCAAACACGAAAAATACAGACAGGCTTTCCTTTTCTCAAACATCACAGTTAGAATTTAAATAGGCATATCATTTATAAAATTTTAGGTAAAAATAAAGTTTGTTGAGCGCAGAAGTTCTTATATCAACAATTTTAGACAGACTTTGTTTTTTTTATCTGATGGTTCGCCGAAGTGGAAGAGTCGGGGCGGTCTGCAAAACCGTTGTGTAAACTGAGTGGGTTTGAATCCCATAACCATCTCAATAAAAGAGATCAGATATCAGGAAGAAAAATATCACTCTTATGAAATATCCTTTATTAATAAAAGAAAAAGGCTGTCGAGCGCAGACGATCTTTAGCCAAACATTCAATACAGACAGGCCTTTTCTTTTTTTAGCAGGAATTTAATCCGGAAGTACGCCGAAGTTGGGGCAGACTGACATGAGGAACGAATTGAACGATTCCTTTGAAAAATGAAAATAAGCAGAGTTAAAATCTGTTGCTTCATTGCTGAGTAGGTTCGAATCCTACTACTTCCACACACCGCTGATAATGTAACGGCAGCATGCAGGAAATATACTCTTGTTGTTCAGGTTCGATTCCTGGTCAGTAGGTTTTAATGCTCTATTCGTCTAACGGTAAGGACGCCTGCCTTTCGAGCAGAAAACAAGGGTTCGATTCCCTTATAGAGTACTCAATGTGAATGAACTGGTCAATACTTAATTGACAATAATACCATGAAAGTTCAAATTTGAAAAATAATTGGCCGGTTTTCATTCACAAAAAATAAGAAAAGAAAAGGCCTGTCCGGCGCAGAAGATCTTTAGTTAATAAAAACAGAGACAGCCTTTTATTTTCTTAAAACAAAAAAGTAATGATGATTAATGATCACTTATACACAATTTAGGAAAAGAGAAAGATTGGTCAGGCGCAGAAGATCTTTACAAATAATAGCAGGCATAGTTTATAAATATAGACAGAGCTTTCTCAAACCTGAAATATAAGCAGTCAGTAACTATGATAAACACATCGTTATCATATGACTTATTACCCATTACTCATTACTCATTACTTATAAAAAACTGCGGGAATGGTGGAATGGCAGACACTCTTGACTTAGGATCAAGCTTTTGGGGGTTCGAATCCCTCTTCCCGTACCACGAAAGATGAGCAATATTTAATGAGCAATGAGTAATTATTGGATACCGGTAAGGTTTTTAGTATTACTCATTACAGATTACTTATTACTTATAACGTCCGGAAGAGTGGTGTAGCAGGTCTGCACGCTAGTCTGAAAAACTAGAGGTACAGGTTCGATTCCTGTCTGTTCCGCTAAACATGAGCAATATTTAATGAACAATGAGTAATCATTGGATACCTGACAGGTTTTTTAGTATTACTCATTACCGATTACTTATTACTCATCATCTATATCGGCTGGAGGTTAGAAAAACAGCTCCTGGTCATTATCAACAATCAGTATGAATTATAAACAGACATAGAATAATTTAAAACATGTAGAAAAAATGGAAACGCAACAACAAACATGGCAGAATATGAACGGAAAAATTTTCCAGGACTCTATCACGCAGCTGGTAGAAAAAGCCATCATTCGCGAATTAGCTAACGGACACCGTCTGAAAGTATGTGTGGGATCAGACTCTCATGTATACGGAGAGGCCATCAATTATGCTACGGCAGTAGTATTTATTCGTGAAGGAAAAGGAGCGTTTACCTTTATCAGAAAAGAAAGAGAAATACAGAGTATCAGTATCAAGGAGCGAATGCTGAATGAAGTTAACAAATCCGTAGAGATTGCATACGCTATCTGTTCTGTATTGGATGCTTATGGTGTGGAAATGGAGGTACACGCAGACATTAATACCGACCCGGATTTCAAATCCAACGTTGCTTTGAAAGACGCAATGGGATATATTCTGGGAATGGGATATGTGTTTAAAGCAAAACCCTTTGCTTTTGCTAGCTCCAACTGTGCTGATATGATGGTATAATCTTTTGAATATAAACATGAAAACAATTTTAATAATCAATGGGGAAAATTACTGGAAAGAGTATTTTTCAGGATATGAAGTGGTTCAGAAGAAAGTTCAGACCTCAGAATTTCTCGTAAAAGATTCTTCCCTATATGTTGTGGATGCAGATGGCGTCTGCAGACCGGATGTGATTTTCTGGAGACTGGGAGCGGTGAATCCTGAAGCCAAACACAGAAATATTCTCGAATTGATCGATTATTCAGGAGTTCCCTGTGTTAATTCAGCTTCAACATTATTAGTTGGATATGACAGATTATCAATGCTGAATAAAATGAAAAAGCTCGGATTACCTGTTATAGATTTCAATACGGCTACCAGCACCAGACAACTGAAAAATCTGGCGATAGAATTTCCTTTTGTAATTAAAGTTGGAAACCATCACGGTGGTTATGGCAAAAGCCTGGTAACAAATGATGCGCAATGGGAAGAGTTGAAAGACCTTCTTTTTATTCACCAGGACTATGTAACAATTGAAAAGTTTATTGACTATCGATATGATATCCGGTATCTGGCCGTACATGATAAGGTTTGGGCCATGAAAAGAAGAGGGAAGTACTGGAAAGCTAATTCTTTGACCCAGGAATATCAGATGACTGAGCCGGAAAAAGAATGGGTAGAGAAAGTAAAACTGTTACAGTCTGAAATCAAAGCAGATATTGTGGCCATTGATGTACTGGAAACAGACAACGGAGAAAAAATAATTTTAGAATACAATGATATTCCAGGTCTTTCAGGGTTTCCTGAAGATGCAAAACTGGAATTGGCCAATATTGTAAAAAGAAAATAAAAGAACCTTTAAAAAATAATAACCATGTTTTTTTTAATCCAGGCTAATGTATATTTAGATCCGGATCACCCTAAAATTTTTGATGCATTGGAAGAATTGAACATTGATTATGAGGTCATTAATATTCCGCCAACCGCAGAAAGAATAGAATTTGAAGCAGACCGTAAGGATGTTTTTGTATACGGTTCGGTAACCATTGCAAGACTGGCTACACAAAATTCAGACTGGTTTCCCGGTTCTTTTTACGGAGGCAACCACCTGTATGAGGTATATGCCAGGCATTATGGTAAAAATCTTCTGAATCACACAGTTTCCGTTCATAAAATCTCTGAAGGGCTGAGCTGGAAAGAAGGAGAGACAAAATTCATCAAACCTTACAGCGAAGCAAAGATCTTCACAGGAAGAGTATTCACAGAATCAGAATGGAAAGACTTTGTTTTTGAAGCATTGGAAATTAAAACCAATAGAATTACCCGGGAATCTCTTGTTCAGATTTCTGAAGTCAGGCGGACTATAAAAGAAGCCAGGCTCTGGATCGTAGGCGGGCAGATCATTGATGGTGGATATTATAAATTTAATGACAATGCACCCTTTGAAGAAAAAGTTTCAGATGACGGATTCAGGTTTGCCAATGAAATGATTCAGATTTTCAATCTGGCAGAAGCTTTTGTAATGGATATCTGTTTAACAGATGAAGGCTGGAAGATCGTTGAAATCAACTGTATCAACAGCTCAGGATTTTATCCCAATACCAATGTGAAAAGTGTGATCAAAGCATTGAACATCTACTTTTCAAAATAAAAAATAATACTATGACTCACAATAGAATAGCCGTTGTAGGCTTACACGAGCAGGAATACGAATATATAAGGAAACATTATGACGGCCTCATGATCTGGCATCAGTCAATTCCGAAAATAAAAGTGATTGACGGAACATTGTATGTAGAAAAAGCTCAGGGGGTAGGAATGCTTCCGGTAGACAAAGTGGTGTATCATGGCATCTTTGAAGAAGATCTTGACTTCATTGCCGGACTGGCGTTGTGGAACGGACCCTGTTTTCCTGATGCTCATGGAATGCTGGATTGCAGGCTGAAAATTCCTTGCCTGGCCAGAGCGATGAAATATTCAAAATTTAATTCTCCAAGAGGATTTATTTCTGAAGGCGCTTATGTGAATACAGAAACTGAACTTGTCGCCAAATGGGGCAACTGGCATTGTGGAGAGAATAAACATAAGTTCACAGGAAGTTGGGAAAGTTCAGAAAATGCAGTTCTTGAACCTTATTTTGAAGGGGAAGCGGTAAGAATTTTAAATATCGGTGGAAAATCCTGGCAGATAAAACTGGAAGGAGGTACATGGCTCAAGTCAATTCATCCTGATGATGCCGGATTTATGGAAATTGATCCTGAACTTCTTGAAGATACCCTTACTTTAAAAGAAAAGATAGGAATGACGGTGATCGCCAATGATTACATCGTTCAGAAAGAGGGGACAAAACATTTGCTGGAGATCAATCACATTCCGAACATCACAAGATTTGAAGAAGTAAGATTACATTTTCTGAAAACTGTGGTAGATTGGATTCATAAAAATTAAAACAATGGAAAAGACCAAAAGATTACTGTTTCTGGATGATGTGAGATATCCCATTGAGGCCTATCATTACACTAAACAGGATATTTTCCTCAGAAGCGACTGGCATATCGTTCGGAATTACGGGCAGTTTGTCAGCAGGATTTTGGAAAAAGGACTTCCGGAAATGATCTCTTTTGACCATGACCTTGCCGATGAACATTATCTGAAACCGGACGCCCAGGAATTTGTAGAAAAAACAGGCTACGATTGTGCAAAATGGCTTACCGAATACTGTATGGAAAACTATTTGGATTTACCCGAATTCCATTGTCATTCCATGAACCCTGTAGGAAAGAAAAATATTATCAGTCTTTTAGAAAACTTTAAAAATTGTAATGGATATTTTTAGATTGATTCAGGATATCAAAGCTCATCTGAAACTCAGTTTCGGTGAAGTTGACAGGTGGTTTGAAAAAGATAAAGACACGTTGAACTATAAGCCTTCTCATGGAGGCTGGACGGTTCGGCAGATTTTGGAACATATTTATCTTACGAATTTCTACCTGCTGATCCTCATTGAGAAAGGAGCGAAGAAAGCAATGCGGAATGCCCCTGATCTGGATCTGGAATCCGAAATCAGAAACTACAGCTTCAATAAAGAATATTTTGAAAAAGTAGGTGAATATGGAGCCTTTGAATGGATAAGACCGGAACATATGGAACCGAAAGGAGAAATAGAATCAAGTGAAATAAGAAACTTAATTACTCAGCAGTATCATCAGTGTATGAGGTATTTGGATCTGATGAAAAAGGGACAGGGCCTTCTTTACAAAACAATGATGACGGTGAATGAACTGGGAAAAATAAACGTGTATGAATACATTTATTTCCTCTCTCTTCATGCTCAGAGACACCTTACCCAGATGGAAAATAACGAAAGGGAACGATTAAAAAATTAAAGAAATGATTTTCAAAACATATAACTCTATAGAAAATGCTTACCAGACCCGTGTGATCGATCAGATCAGATTACAGGGTTTTGGGGATGAGGTTTTCATTGTACAGGAAAAAGTTCACGGAGCTAATTTCTCTTTCTTTACCGACGGAAAGGAAATTAAGATCGGGAAACGAACTGCTTTCATCGAAAAGGATGAAAAATTTTTCAATGCACATCAGATTCTGGAACGTTACAGAAAAAATGTAATAGAAGTGTTCCGGAAGGTAAAAAACAGGTATCCGGATGTTGAAACTGTAGTGATCTACGGTGAATTGTTCGGAGGCGGTTATAAACATAAAGAGGTAGAACCCGTAAAAGATGCTGTGAAAGTGCAGAAAGGAATTGAATATGCACCACACAATGACTTCTACGCCTTTGATATTAAGCTGAACGGAATTACCTATTTGGATACGGAAATCATCAACCGGATTTTTGAGGAAACAGGATTTTTCTATGCAAGAACCTTGTTCCAGGGAACGCTGGAGGAAGCTCTGAGGTTTCCCAATGTTTTCAATTCAAAAATTCCGGGTTGGTTTGGCCTTCCTGAATTAAACAATATGTGTGAGGGGACCATTATTAAGACTTTAAAGACCAGATATTTCGGAAATGGTGCAAGAGTAATTCTGAAAAATAAAAACGAAAAGTGGATAGAAAAGTCAAAAATGGTCAGAAAACAGGAGAAAACTGTTCAGAAACACCTTCATTTCAGCGAAACCGCTCAAAATATCTGGGAAGAGATCCAAAGATATGTAACGGTAAACCGGTTGAATAATGTTGTAAGCAAGATTGGCGAATTCGAACCTAAAATGACAGGTAAGGTAATTGGTCTGTTTGCCCAGGATATTTTGGAAGATTTTGAAAAAGATTTCCCGGCAGTTTTTACAGCCATTGAAAAAGAAGAGCAGAAATGGATCAACAAAAAGCTGAATACTTTGGTGATCAGTCTTGTAAAAGAAGAGTTGATGACTCTTAAAGTTTAAGTTTCGGTAAATTTTTACCGGAACTTTTTTATGTATAAACTTAACCATATCCCGGAAAATCGTTGAATAGACGTATTTTTTCATAAAATTTCAGTTGAAGACGTCAATTTTTCCTTCTCTGAAAAAAAGAATAGTCAAAGATTGACGGGTAGTTAAAAAAATAAGAAAATGTTACAGGCAGAAATAAAAAGTCTTTTAAAAGAAGACATCAGTATATTAATAAAAGTTCCGAATTCCGGAAAGCACTACTTATGCGATTGCGGTGAAGCAAGTTTATTGACGGTAAAAGAAGTACAGTCAGTATCAGTGCTGTTTATCAGCCATACCCATATCGATCATTTTTCAAATTTCGACGGTATTTTCAGACATCAGATCGGAAGCGGAGAAAAAGTGGTGATCTGTGGTCCTGCGAATATCCATCAGCAGGTAGAAGCGAGACTGAAATCTTACACCTGGAATCTGATCGATGAAAAAGCGATTGAATATGAGATCCGCGAGATCATTTCAAAAGAAGAGATCAATGTGTATACCCTTCGTCCTCCTCACTGGAATCTTGAATTCGTAAAGACTCAGAATTTCCTTTATGAAGATGAATATGTCAATGTAGATTTTGCCGTTCTGGACCACAAAACAGACTCTGTTGCTTATCTGTTCAAAGAAAAAGATTCAGTCACTTTTAATGAAAATGCTTCCGGATTCAGAAAAGGAAAATGGATCAGCGAACTGAAATCAGCGTTTGAAAATAATGATCCCAATAAGGAAATTGAGATCGAAGAAACCGTGTATAAAGCAGAAGATTTATTTTCTCTGCTGACCCGGAACCCCGGATTTAAACTGGGAGTGATCATGGATCATGCTGCATCTGAAGAGAATTATGAGAAAATAAAGGCAGTTTTTGAAGAAGCGGATCTGGTATATATCGAAAGCTTTTACAAAGATTCAGATCAGGATTTTGCAGAACTGAATTACCATAGCTTCGCTTCTGCCTCAGGAAAGATCATGAATGAATGTAAGGTGAAAGAAGCCATTCCTATCCATTTTTCCAGAAGATATACCGAAACCGATCAGGAAGAAATAGAAACCGCTTTTTATAAAGCATTTCACAAAAAATAATTAGAATTTTATTAAACCCGAACTATAAAATGAACGCATTAGCTATAATTGTAGCTGCTCTTCTGATGAAGGAAGAATCATCTTTCATAATGAATATAGATCTTCAGTCTATGGTTAAAATGACATTGAGAGTATTGATCTTTTTATAGTTATAAACAACAATTAAACAATGAAACCCAATATATTTTTTACAGCAGACCATCACTTTGGTCATGAAAATATTATCAAATTTTCCGAAAGACCTTTTGAGTCCCTGGAACATATGAATGAAGAACTGATCAGAAGATGGAACGAGAGGATTGAACCGGGAGATACCGTCTACCATTTAGGCGACCTGAGCCTCGGAAAACCGGATTTTACAAAAGAAATCTTAGACCGCTTAAACGGGAACATCCATCTGATCAAAGGAAATCATGAAGGTGCAGCATTGACCTATCCAAAGCGTTTTGCTTCCATCAGAGATTATCACGAACTGAGAATTGATGAACCGGACAGTAATAACGGAAAACAGAAGATCATTCTTTTTCATTACGCCATGCGTACCTGGAACGGATCACACCGTGGAGTATGGCAGTTATACGGCCATTCACACGGAACGTTACCGGATGATGAGAAAGCTTTGAGCTTCGATGTAGGAGTAGACTGCCATAATTTCTATCCCATTTCCTATGAGGGAGTCAAAGAAATTATGAAGCAGAAAAGCTGGACCCCTCCGTTTGGACCGAGAGTGTGAGTTGAGAGCCGGAGAATAGGGAATTGTAGATGAATGACAATGGAAACAGCCGATTTCCCAACCTCTGATTTTTAACAATAATAAACATGAAAACAACAGATGAAATATTAATTGTCGACCTGGAAGCGACCTGTTGGGATAATGACAGGATCCCACATGGACAGAAAGTCGATATTATAGAAATAGGAATTTGCAGATTAAACATAATATCAAAAGCAATTTCCCGGAAACAAAGCATCTATGTCATTCCGGAAAGATCAGAAATCAACAGATTCTGCACAAACCTTACCGGAATTACACCGCAGCTGATAGAAGAAAAAGGAATGTACTTTGAAGAAGCCTGTGAGAAAATAAGGGACGAATATAACCCAGAACTGCTCACCTGGGCAGGATACGGAAATTTCGACGGAGAGCAGATCATTGAACAGTGCGACTGGCTCGGAATTAAAAATCCTTTTTCAACACACTATCTCAATGTGATGTATGAATTCAGAAAACATTTTCAGCTTCATAGATCGATGGGTCTCAAAAGAGCCCTGGATTATCTGAATATGAATTTTGAAGGAAATCATCACAGCGGAGCAGACGATGCTTACAATACAGCCAGAATTTTAAGTACAATTTTGTAAGTAGTCATTAGGCTGGAAGGCTGAAGCAGGAGCCTGGAAGTACATTGGACGTTATGAAAACTTCCCTCTTCCTGCATCCTCTTCCATCCTGTAACAATTAAATTTTTAAACAAGTGAAAACAACAGATAATATATTAATTATAGACCTTGAAGCAACGTGCTGGGAAAACCGGCCGCCCAGAGGTCAGGAAAGCGAGATCATCGAGATCGGTGTATGCATTATGAATGCGAAGACCGGAAAAATCTCGAGGAATGAAGGGATTTTAATAAAACCCCGTTTCTCAAAGGTAAGCCCGTTTTGTACAGAATTGACCACCCTTACCCAAAATAAGTTGGATAGTGAAGGCATAATGCTCGAGGATGCATTCGATATCCTGAGAGTAGAATACGATTCTGAAGAGTTGACGTGGGCAAGCTACGGAAATTATGACCTGAATATGCTTCAGAACCAGGCAAGAAGATTCTATATAGATTATCCGATGGGAGATGATCATATCAATGTAAAAACCTTATTTGGTGAACTTCATCCTGCCGTAAGAAAAAGTGTAGGGATGAACAGGGCATTGAACGAACTGGGATTTACACTGGAAGGTACCCATCACAGAGGCGTGGATGATGCAAAGAATATTGCCAGGATCCTGCACTGGTGTCTCAATCAAAATTAAAGGGATCTCAAACAATATTTTTATATAGACTCTCTTGAAAAAGGGAGTCTTTTTTGTAATCAGACTAATCAAATGATCCTTATTGATATTGAGTAAAATCTACTATCGTCTCCCCAATGAAATCATGCAATTCATTGGGAATAGAATGTCCCATCCCATCTACAAGAACTAATTGTGAAGAAGAAACAGAACCTGCCAGGTTTTTGGCACACTCCGGATGAAATATCAGATCATCCGTTCCGTGGATAACCAGAGTCGGAACCGTTATTTTTTTCAGAACTTCCGGATCATAGCAATAAGATCCCATGGCCATAAGCTGTCTGATGATCCCGTTTGGGGTTTTTGAACGACGAAGTTCTTCCGTAATCAGTGCTTTTTCGTGATGGTGATCAAGCGGATATTTTGTGCCTGAAATCTTTTCTGCAAAATATATCCTTTCCCGGATATACTGTTCCTTATTTGCAGCGGGATCAGTACCCGGTTTTGTCATAAGCTGAAGTACTTCAGGGGCTGTGGGGGGCAAATCCGGATGTAAGGAAGTTGACATTATGACCGTCAGTGTTATCACTCTTTCCGGATAGAAGGAAGCGAGAAGCTGTCCGATAATTCCACCCATAGAGCGCCCTGCAATATGAGCCTTATCAATTTGTAAATGATCGAGCAATCCAATCACATCATGAGCCATATCCATTAAAGAATAAGGGATCGTATGGGGTGTTAATGAGGCAAACTGTTCTTCAATGCTTTTACCGGAATCAATTTCTTCATGACCATGAAAAACAGAAGCTCCTGAATCCCTGTTATCAAAACGGATGACCCTAAATCCCTGACAGGCAAGCAGCCGGCAGAAAGAATCCTCCCAACGGATCATCTGGCTTCCCAATCCTGAGATTAACACCATGTTTTTAGTGTTTTTATCACCAAATACTTCATAGCATACATCTACATTGCCTATTGTGAAAGTTTTCATGTTGATGATATTATTTAAAATAAAATGTTAGTAAAATTCAACATCTGTCTTGGAAAGATACACCTGCTATGCTTTTTTTATTTCCTGACGGTAGTTGATATACTGATTTTCCTGGTCATAAATAATGGTGACTGTCTCAAAGGAAAATGCATCACTTCCATATTCAGTCCAGTCTTTTTGCAGCTGGGAATTGTTGACAAATAAACCTCCGTTCAGTAAAAATTTCATTTTGTTTTCAAGGGCTTCCAGATTCAAAGCGCCCTGTACATACTGCTTTCCGTTGATATTATTCTTCAGGGCAAGAACACCCATAGTGATTTTATGATTTTTAGCCTTTTCTCTCAGCTGTTGTTTCAATGTATTTTTCATATCATAATATATTTCCTCCCAGTTCAGATAAGAATTCACCTGCCATACGCAGAGATTTATTCTTTTTAGGCGGTAAGATTCCTTTTGTTATATTTTCAGCACTTACCATGGCTTCTTCAAATATCTTTTTGCCATTGGGAGTAATGACCACATAGCTTACTCTCGCATCCCTTTCATTCGTTTCCCTTGTTACCATCCCGATTTTTTCCAGTGGATTTAATAACCTGGTGATTCCCGAAGCTGTAAGGCCGGTCTTTTCCGCAAGGTCAATCCTTCGCATTTTACTTTCAGAAGACGTGCTGAGGATGTAAAGAATGACAAAATCATTGAATCCAAGGCCATGGGCACTCAGCGCATCAAACTTTCTGGAGATCACAGACTGGAGTTTATTGATGTTGATTAAAAATAATAATTCGGAGCTTATCATTGATTTATGTTTGAGTTATCAAGTATTTTTATTTTGCAAATATATACATTTTAATGAATTAAGTTTTTTATTTTAAATAAAAATTAAATAATTTTAAAAATTGAGTGCCCATTGAAAATATAAATTTTCTTCAGTACTTTTAAGACATCATGAAAACAAGAATCCTATATACCACAAGAAATCAAAAAGCAATACTCGAAGAAAACCGTCTCCATGAGAATAATAGCTACCTTAAACATATCTATGAGGATGAAGTTCTGAAGAAAACAGAACTATGGGTCAGAGAACAGCTGGATTCCATTACTCTTTATCCTGGTAGAGAAGAAAAAGCTTCGGATGAAGAAATTCTTTTAGCCCATGCTTTTTTGAGAAGTGTCCGGATCATACGAATTGAAAATACCGGAGCATATCAGTTTGTTCGTGACAGGCAATATAAAAATTTTCTTCTTTCGAAAGAGGAAATTTATCTCTCATACTTTGATAGCCGGAAAATAGCATCTTATACCGTTACCCAGTATGGGACAGAACAGAAAAAATACATCCACCTGAAAGACGGAGGTTACCGTGAATTCACCTATTCTGATGGAAGGAAGCCCTATCTGGGTGAAGAATCATTTATAAAAAATATCAGTGAGGTCTTAACAGAAAATAACAGTTCCGTTTCTCCGGATTATTACCTGGAATTTTCCCCGTTTTTCCCTTCCGGTGAAGAACTGAAACAGAAAACTGTACGTTATTTTTCCTTCTATGAAGAGAAAGAAATCACATTTCAGGAAGCTTTTTTCGAAAGGGAATTTATTAAAAAAGTATATATACAGGATCAGCTTCAGAGAATTGATACTTTCAAAAGGCTTGAAATGAATCAAAGGGAGTATTTTATTGATGATCATCAGCCTTTTAAACGCTCAAAAGAAGACCTTAACTATCTCATTGATGTACATTATCTGAGAGAAGAAAAAAACGGCTTTAAAAAATGGGAGATTATACGATACAAAAAAAACGAAACAGAAGTAGATAAAAGAGAAATATGGGTGATGGATACACAGGGTAAACGTATATTCTACAGGGAATTAGACGGGAGTACCGGAAATATCATACTCACCCGTAAATTTCCTCACTTTCCCGGATCGGTAAGTTCTCTTTCAACCTATTTTGAATATAACGCCGAAGGAAAACTTACAACAGAGGGTGTTGATCTGTATGATGACTGGGACGGTGATTATTACAGCGTAGACCAGATGCATCAGGACGGTTTCTTTGAATCGGAGTATGGACGGTATTTTGTATCCGCTGATCCGGAAATTCCGGAAGTTAGCCAGCCCGTAACAGTGACCGTTTATAAAAATCATCTGGATGAAGAGATCCCTGAAAAAGATATAAAAGGACTCTATGAGTATTCTGAAGAAACATATGAGGGAAAAAGATTAATAAGAAGAAGAAAATACACAGCGTACTCCGGTAAGGATCTGAAGGAACAGAAATATATAACCCTTACTTCATCTTATGATGATGATTTGAAAGAGGTTCCTGACCTTGAAACTTTTCATGATAATTCTGATAAAATCTATTACAACCGGAGAACAGTTAATCATTATATTCTGTATGATTTTATTACAAGAGACTATTGGGAAGGAAGAAATGCAGAATTTTCAGGAACTGTGGTATATGACAACTATTACAGAACCGTATCAGAAATAGTATACGATGCTGCTTCAGAACAATTGATCTCAGGAAGCAAAACATTGTACGGGCAGGTTTCACCTTTACTCGGCAGGAAGTATATTACGGTAAATTTTAACAGACATGGCCAGGTAGAAAGCTATACAGATAACCGTTTTATATTTCCTGAGCATCATTCCAAAGAAAAGTTTGACAATAAACATTTTGGCAGCGGACCGCTTTCCCAGGATTATTATAAAAACCTGAAAGACCTTGTTCCGGAAAATCCGGCCTTTCCGTATTATGATTTCACGATAAGCAAAATGCTGTATGGGAATGAAACCGGAACAGAAAGTGAAATGACGCTCCTGATATCAGATTCAAAAATTAAAATAGCGGCGGAAGAATATGTAACGTATCATTTTTTAAGCAATGAGGAGTCTCTGGAAGACTATCTTAGAGCGGTTCCGGATCTGGGGGTACGGTCGCAGATGTATTTCTATAACATCAGCAAACAGAAAAATATGATTGAAACCGATTTTTCCGGACTCGGAATCAAAGCCCGTTTTTCAATAGATTTGAATACCAGGGAAATAGCCTGTCATAGTATAGAATCTTCCGTAAAAGATGTAAGTTTTAGAAAAGTGATGTCCGGAAAGGTTACAGATCTGTACCTTTTTTATACGGGAGAAAGAAAAATTTTTGTTAACTTTTATTCAGAACTGTTGATAGACCTCCTGTTAAAAGCATAAAGTTTTGTTAAAAAATTCACTTTCGAGGGATAATTTAAAGCCTGAAGGTCATTTTTTGTTATTTTAGCCGACAAGAATGAATCTATGCTAATTGAGGACGAGTTTAAGACCATTTATTTAAACTATAGAATCAAGGAAATTGTTCCTTTTCTTACAAAGCTTACACCGGAAGATAAGAAAGAAATTGTTGCTCTTTTAAAAAAACATATCAATAAAGAATGGGGGCACAACAATATCTCTGTGTTGGCTGCTTTAGCCTGCTGTAAAAACAGCTCCGAATACGGGAAACTGAGTCCCGGGTATTATTCATTGCCGGTTGCCCAGATTGATGAACTGTTTGAATCCTATATTCCGGACTGGCTTGGAGAAAGCTATTCTTTCTTAAAGGAATTTGATTACCTGAAAGTACTGGAATGGGAGCAGAAAGGCTATCTTAAGCTCAATGATGAAATGAGTGCATCCCTTCTCTCATCTGCATGGGATTCAGACAATACTTCAGAAGAAATTCTATTCACCTGGCCGGTTACATTAGAATCCCATATCTGGCTTCTTTTTCAATATGAAACAGAAATTACCTCAAACTATGGTAAAAGAAACTGGAAAGAGACGCTGAAAATGCTTGCTGAAGATCGTAAAATTGACAGATCAGCACTTTTAAGATCAAGTCTTAAAGCCGTAAATTTTAATTTTTCCAAAGAACACAATACGTGGTTCCTGGAACTTTTCACCTATCTTGAACCTACCCGTGAAGAAATTCTTGCATTACAGGATGAGCTGTTGATGATCTTTCATTCAACACAGACTTCATTATTCCCGGGAACATTAAAAATTGTCAGTCAGGTTCTCACCGAAAAAGCATTTAAAACGGAAGACTTTCTGCAGGTTTCATCAGCCCTGATCATGCTTCCCACCAAAAATATGGTGAATGCCTTATTGCTGGCTTTAGAGAAAATAGCAAAAGTAAACAGTGCTTTCCATGAAAATATCTGTCTTCTTCTGGCGCCTGTTTTTCTGAATAAAGATAAAGCACTTCAAACGAAAGCCGCAAAGATCATTGCTGAATACGGAAATACCGAATCAGAAAAAATACAGACCGAATTAAAACTATATACATCATCATTGCTTTCTGATGCCGGAATATTGCTGGAGAAATTCTTGATACAAAAAGAAAAATCAGAACCGGAAGAACAGAACTATGAAGCCGCTGCATGGCATCGTTCTGAGCCTGTCAGACCTATTCAGACCATTGATGATTTCATATTCTTTGCCTCGCAGGTTTTCAGCAGCTCTACAACTTATCATTTTGATCAGTTTCTGGAAGCACTGGTCAACTTCAACAATGAGTTTGATGAAGATCATTTAAAAAAACTGGAACCAGCCTTCAAAGCCGCATTGAAAAAGAAAGGAACAGGCGGACTCCGGCATTTATTAGCTACTTTTTTTATAAACTACGGGGTATTAAAACAGGAACAAAAATCAGCGGTACTGCTTCAGGCAAAATCTGAATTTCCCGATTGGGAAAACTGGTGTGAGAAAAAGACACCTTTAGCTTTTCAGGCCTATCACAAGCTTCTTTCAGGAATTTTTGAAATGTTGAAGCAGCATAAAAAACTTCCGCTTCTGTCGGTTCCTGATCATACCCCTTGCTGGATTACAGCAAAGAGTCTTGTGGATAAACTGAAGGTCTACCAGCAGCAGAACGAGCAGCCGGTTCCATTTGACCTGCAGATCGCAATACTCCGGGTAAAAAAAGAAGACCTGCCTGAAGCAGAACAATATGCAAAAGAACAGTTGGATGAAAAATATGCCGAACTTCTGAAACCGCTTTTCAGACCGGATTATTTCAGAGAAAAATATGACAGCGTATATCTGGATGGCAACTTCGGCTGGGAATTCAGTTACAGAAAAATCTATAAAGGGAATACTACAGAAGAAATACCACAATTACTGGTCACCATCAGTAATAAAAAAGAACTTCCGGAAAATGCCGGCTTCCTTGATTATATATTCAACTCTTATCATGGTGTTTATCATGATGATCTGATCTTTATTTTGTATACAGTACCTTATTTTTCAGGTTCTGTGATGGCAAAAAAATATAATGAAAATCTGTCAAATTCTGATTATCAGTACGATATCAAAGGGAATGTGAACTTTCTTGATGCATGGATGAAGCTGAACTTACCCTTTCAGCCGGTACATTATTTATTCCTGTCTGCGGGACTGTTTAATAAAGACAGAACACTTTCTGGTATGGCTTTTGAAGCCTTGATAAACAGGGCAGTTTCCGACGATTTCGGAGTCTGTGAACTGGGAACGGTAATCGGTAAAAAGATCAGTTTCGGCTGGGCTCCTGTCAAAAGGCTGACAGACGGATTATCTGCTCTTATCAATTTGAGTACCAGTCATAACCTCGCTTTTGAGAAACTGCTGACCGCCATTCTTTCAGCTGTAGAAAAGCCGGTTTTTAATCTGAAAAAACTACTGGAACTCTACTACGAGCTGCTGAATCAGAACCAGTCTGTAACAGACAAAACTGTTTCAAACCTGCTTAAAGAATGGGAAAAAGAAAATAACCTGAAAAAAATCATACATCAAATTAAAACAAATGAAAGAAAGACTTTATGAGATCCTTAATGAGGAACAGATACATGAGATTATCCCTTTTCTGAAGCAGCTTACAGCAGAAGAAAGAAAAACACTGGTGCCTTCCATAAAAAAGATGGAGCGTGAGATCAGTAAGATTGTGATGACCAAAAATTCCTACCACACCGTAGGGTCTGCCAATCAGCATTCAATCATCGATATTGCTTCATTTGTCTGTATGGACAAAAAGAACTTCGGTAAAAATTACTGGAGCCTTTTCAGAAATGCAGAACAGGCAGAACAGATTCTGGAATGGGGATGCCCGGAATGGTTTTCTGATTTTATCAATGAATCTGTAGATGCTGAATTTACAGCTTTCAATTATCAGGACATTTTAGGATGGACCAAAAAAGGCTATGTACAGCCCAGACCTGAATTGCTGGGACATCATCTGAGCAATTATCCCTCCAACCTGGATCAGCACCCCGAAACCCTTGAAACCCACTTCTGGTATCTGTGCGAATACCCGTCCAAATCATTACCGTTCCGTAAAGAATGGTTTCCATTGGTTCAGAAACTGGTAGCAGAGCAGAAGATTGAAAGAAAAAGATTTTTAAGAGAATGCCTGCTGGCAGCCAACCGTAACTTTAACAAGAATGTTACAGGCTGGTTTATGGATGCATTCACTGCATTGAAGCCCACGGAAAACGAATTGATAGAACTGCAGGATGAGCTGCTTGCGGGATTGGTATCTGCCCAGTCAAAAGCTGTCAATACCATATTGAATCACCTGAAAAAAATTGCAGGAGCCGGCATCAAAACAGAAGAACTTTCACATTATCTTCCGAATTTATTGAGTTCAGAAGTTAAAACCGTAGTCGCTTCAGGCTTATCCCTTACAGAAAAGATTTTCCAGAGAAAGAAACTGGATCCGGAAATGTTGGGAATGGCTCTGAGCACAGCGTTCGTGAGTAAAGATGACGGGATACAGACCAAAGCAGCCAAAATCATTCTGAAATATATTCCGCCTTCTGAAAACATAAAAGAGGCACTGTCCCATTATTCAGACAATATCCTGACCAATGTACGCCCTCTTCTTGAAAAATATATAGAAGACAAGCAGCAGGAACTGGAAGTGATCACCACTGAAAGCCCATTCCTGATTTCAGATGCCAGTAAAGTAAGGGTTCTTGAAAACTTTGAAGACCTGATGTTCTTCCTTCCGGTGGCCATTGAAGATCCGTACAGCCAGCATTGTGATATCGCTTTGGATGGCTTTATCAGGTTTGCAAATGAGGTGGATGCAGAATCTGTGAAATTAATAGAACCTGTATTTCTGAAAGCCTGTAAAACCATCTCAAAATGGGAAGTTCCTTATTTGAGTGTTTTATTGTGTAACCTGATTATCAATTACGGTTTGAACCTTCTGGAAAAGTATCCGGATCAGCTTAAAAATCTGGAAAAAATATATCAGAAAACGCTTGAAGAAGAAGCGGCAAGAGAAACATATTCCAATTATCAGAAAAAATTGGGCCCTGTAGAGAAGGTGGGAGCAGAATCTCCTGCAATGAAAGCTTTCAGGGAACTTGCCATATACATTAATCAGAAAATAAGATCGGGAGATAACGTCCCACTGTTGTTTGCCATTACCCATTCACCTTGCTGGGTATCTCCTGTAAGTCTGGTAGAAAAACTTGAAATCTATCAGAATAAAAATATTGAACCCCACTACCTTGATGTTCAGCTGGCTTTGCAGCGTTGTGCTTTAGACAATATCTCAGAGGCATTAGTGCTGGCGGAAGAAAGATTAAAAGGAGAATTTAAAGATCTGCTGCTTTTCTTCTTTGGTAAAAATGCCGTTCCTAAAGGAAAAATTGAGCATCCTTCATGGTGGATGACAGCCGGGATTACCCGTTCGCCAAAAACTGTTTTTAAAGAATTCAGTGGCTTTGGGTATGATAATATCCCGGTAGAATTTATCTCAGGAGAATACCAGTGGAAAACAATTGACAACAAGAAAAACTCATATTATCCTGTCGAGCTGAATATTACAATTCCGAAATATCATCTCGAAAAAAGAAAAGAACCTTTATTTGTGGAGTATTTTGTTGCCGGTCAGAAAGAACTTTCTGAAATTCCTGCCCTGATGTGGTGCTTCCCGAACACTCCGGCCAATGCGTTGGCCAAGGTGATCAAACATTGCCTTTTCTATTCAGGAATTGCTGAGGTATACGAAAGAAACCTTGTCCTGAATACCGCTCAGGCCCTGTATCAGATCAAAAAATCTCTGGATGGAATGGGATATCTGTTCCTGGGAACTATTTTCCTGGATGGTGATAAAACAATCCGTGGAACAGCCGCTGAAATTTGGCTGGAACATGTTTCCCATCAGATGATGGATAATGCACAGCTTGGAAAAGTGATCGGCCTGCATGAAAAACTCGAATGGGCTCCTGTAAAAAGACTCACAGACCTTATGCAGCATCACATGCTGAACGTAAGCAAAACCCATAATGCTGCGCTAGAAGAGCTTATCTTCAATATTCTGCTTCAGATGGAGGAACCGGTAACCAATCTTAAGAAACTTCTGGAAGTATATCATGAAGTATTGGCTTTGAACCAGTCAGAAGCCAGTGCCCCTATCCTTGAAAAGCTGAATGACTGGAAAGAAAACTCAAGCCTGAAAAAAATCTGCAATCTTCTCCTAAAAAAATAAATTATGGAAGATACGCTTATTTACAACTATTCCAGGGCATCCTCTTTGGTAAGGAAAGATGCTATGGAAGAACTGTTTCTCGCCAAATACAGCGAGATACATAAAAATACCGATGCTCCCTGTTTTTTCTGGGGGAATGTCGGGCAGCCGTTTATTCTGGCCCGTTGCCTGATCACGCTTTCCAATATTGTGAAATCAAGCTTTAGCCTGTCGCCGTTTCAGATGGCCCTGCTTAAAGACCCTGTGGTGACAGCCGGAAATGAAAGACTCCGTTTCGAAGGATTCTCTCATTGTGCAGGAGTATATGCAAGAGTAGATGTACTGCCTGACGGGCTGGATGGAGAGTTTCTGGAAAACGGAACGACCAATGTAGACTTTAATCAGCCGATGATAACCGCTTTGGGAAGTATACGTCCCAATGAAAAGATCATGCTTTCTGTTGGTGAAAAAGAAGTAGGGCTGTACAAAGAAGAAAACAAAATCGTGGAAAGAAAAGTTCCGCTGCCGGTCAAATGGATCAAAGGCCTGGGAACAGTGCAGGTCTACTTATCCGAATCAGAAAAACGGCATACCTTCAATAAAATCCAGACCCAGCAGCTGTTCCGTGGAATGCCGAAAGGAGTGGTGAAATCAGACTACTATCTGATCGTAAGAGGTAACAAACCTATGTTCTCACCTGTGAAATCAACAGATGCCATGTGCGTGGGAGGCCTTCACAGGCTTCGTCTGCTGGAACCTTTACTTTCATATATAGATTATATGCAGGTTTTTTCACATCCTAATATGCAGTCTACAACCTGGCAGCTCTATATGGGGAATATAAGATTCAGTTTTTCTTTGTCAAGAGAAAGCTGGAGAGGATTTTCAGGAGAGGGAGCGATACTTGAAAGCCTGACCTCTGAAGTTCCTGATGAATGGATAGATGCCTTAGATAAATATGCTTATGCCAATCAGTCATTTAATGGAACTGTACTGGCCCTGGAAGAAAATATAAGCCTTAAAAAGACAGAAAACCTGACGGGAAGACTTGCCGCTATGGGATTGTTGGGATATGATCTGGATGATAACGAATTTTTCTACCGTAGGTTACCTTTCAAGCTGAGCCGTATCCTGGAAATGAATCCCCGTATGAAAAATGCGGAAAAACTTATTGCAGACGGAAAAGTAGAGATCCTGAATAACAGCAAAGAAAGAACCGAAGCCAGAGTAGAAGGTACGGGAGTACATCACACAGTCATCATTGAAGAAGAAAAAGAACGCTGCACCTGTGAATGGTTCAGTAAATACCAGGGAGAAAGAGGACCATGCAAACATATGCTGGCTGTGAAGAAACTGGTTAATCATTAACAGAATAAAACTTTAATAACCGCCACAAATAAAGAATTTGAGGCGGTTATTATTTTCTCGCAGATCATCATTCCGTAGATTTTTCCACAAACATCTGTGTCATCTTTAAAATCATCGGGTGATAAATGCTGTAATATCACGAAATACTTTGCGTAATATTTTGGAATTAATGATGTTTGCCAAAAAAGAAATCCTGAGAAAGCAATAAAACATATTTACATACTGTTTCTGCTTATCCATTCCTCATAGGAAAGAACTCCCAGTTCCGGTTTGCCTTCACCTTCCAGAATAGAAATAAATTCGAGCTGATTACCATCCGGATCATTGAAATAGATTGCAAGAGCAGGCATCCATGCAAATACCATAGGCTCAACGCTTCCGTTCTTAAGAAAATTGTAAGGCTTGAGGTCTTTATTTTCCAAAAAGCCTACGGCATAGTTTAAAATATCCTCTTTACTGCTGGAAAAAGCAAAATGCCTCGGCTGAAGATTCTCTTTCTGTTCCCACAAACCTAACATAAATTCCTTCCCGTCACCTACCCATAAAAATGCAATGGGTCTGGTTTCATCCCTGTGAGCTAGTTTTAGTCCCAATACTTCCGTATAGAATTGTATAGCATTTTCCAAATTACTCACCTGTACATGGGTTTCATATAATCCTTTAATCATAGTTTTTCATTTTAACAGAAACAAAGCTAGAAAACACAGACTGGAAAAAGAGAAAATTATGATTTCTTTATATAAAATGAATGATAGACGGTTTTTATGATTGGAAGATATTGCGGTGAAACATCACTGCTCGCACAGATATCGATAAGAGAGGTTTTAGCCGGCCAAAATAAAAGCCAAAACTCCGCTTGCTTTAACCAAAACTTAATTTAGCCCGATAATTCGTCATATATAATCTGCGTAATCTGCAGAATCAGCGAGAGATAGTAAATAAAAATTATAAAAAATATATTACGCAAAAACACTGCGCAATACCGTTTTTACTTTGCATCAGAAATCAGAGAGAAGGTAGTCAGCTTTCTAAACGGTTAACAAAAAAACAGGAACTCATGAAATTTAATTTTTTGAAAAAAGAAAATAAAGTCATTCTGAACCACGAAGGTGCAAAAGCTTACGCAATGACACCTGCAGAAGAGCTGTACAGTGCTGTTGTTACAACAGGATTGTCAGACATAACCTATGAAAAGGGAAATGAAAGATTAAAAAGAATCCAGACTCTGATCAGAAAAAACGATCCTGAATTTGTAGCCAGACTGGCGGTATATGCAAGAAAGGAGATGCATCTGCGCTCCGTGCCATTGGTACTGGTAACAGAACTTGCCAGGCAGACGTCAGGAACGGATCTGGTGAGCAGAACCGTGGACGGTGTCATCCGGAGAGCAGATGAAATTACAGAACTGCTGGCCTGTTATCAGCTTTCCAACGAAAGAACGGAAGTGAAAAAGCTCAACAAACTTTCAAAACAGATTCAGAAAGGACTGGCAAAATCATTTAATAAATTTGATGAATACCAGTTTGCCAAATACAACAGGAAAGCGGAAGTAACCCTTAAGGACGCACTGTTTCTTGTTCACCCGAAAGCGAAAGATGAAAATCAGCAGACTATTTTCAACAGGATTGTTGATGACAGTCTGGAAACTCCTTATACCTGGGAAGTGGAACTTTCCGTCTTGGGTCAGAAAAAATTTGATGATCATACAGATAAAAAGCTGGCGTTCAAAGACAAATGGGAAGAACTGATCCTAAGTAATAAACTGGGGTATATGGCAGCTTTGAGGAACCTGAGAAATATTCTGGAGGCAGAAGTATCACCAGAAGCTATGAGTAAAGTATGTCATGATATATCAGATCAGGAAGCGGTAGCCCAATCAAAACAGCTGCCTTTCAGATTTCTTGCGGCGTACAGAGAACTGAAATCTATTGATTCGCCTTATGTTTCTTCTCTTTTGGAAGCGCTGGAAAAAGCAGTGGAGCTGAGTGCAAACAATATCAAAGGCTTTGGATTTGATACTTCAGTGGTCATTGCATCCGATGTTTCAGGCTCTATGCAGAAATCCGTTTCTCGTAAGAGTAAAGTATTGCTGTATGATATCGGTTTGATGATGTCTATGATGCTGCAGTCACAATGTCAGAATGTGGTGACCGGTATATTCGGTAACCGTTGGCTGCGTGTTCCCATGCCGAAAAACGGTATTCTGAGAAATGTAGACGAATTCTACAAGCGTGAAGGTGAAGTAGGATATGCTACAAATGGTTATCTGGTGATTCAGGATCTGATCAAAAGAAAGGAAAAAACGGATAAAGTGATGTTGTTTACCGATGCTCAGATGTGGAGTACTACCGGAACTCAGAATTCTCTGGAAGACTCGTGGAGAAAGTATAAGGCATTGGCTCCGGAAGCGAAACTCTATATTTTCGATCTGGCAGGCTATGGAAAACAGCCATTGGATATCAGGGAAAAAGATGTATACCTTATTTCAGGTTGGTCAGACAAAATTTTCGATGTTTTGAACGCTTTGGAAGACCGGAAATCAGCAGTGGAAATGATACAGAAAGTTGTGCTGTAGCAGGCACTGCTTTAAAAAATAAATAGAAAACCTAACAGAATAACCAATGGATAACAGATTTCAGGAATTGTCTTCTCTTGACTTTAAAAAGGCAGATATTGGCTTATGGGAAACAGAGCTGATAAAAGAATATGCTAAGCTTAAATTCAATGGTGGTTTTGCACTGGCAACCATAGAGTGCTGTGATTCAGAAAACTTCAGGGAGTATTTACAATCCATGTATCCGGTTCCTCATGATGGGAATATGGATTTATCTGTGAGAGCGGCGTCAGATGATATCAGAGATTTCATGTATTATCTGTTACACAGTCAGAGTTTAGCTGGATTAGAGATTTATCTTGGAAACGGTGAGGAATTTTTATCGGTTGATCCGCCTTATGATGCATTGGAAGAATTCAGAAAGCTGGTCTTTACTGAACTTTCAGGAAATGAATTGAAAAAGGATTTGTTTCAGACTGTGATAAAGGGCAGTATTTATGATGATTGGAAAGTTTCAGAGGAACAGACCTCAAAAATGATCAGTGATTTCACCTGCCGGATATTTACTGAAGGCAGTCATATCAGAACCTTTTATTTTCAACAATGGGGAAATTTTATGATTGGACTCTTTGTAGGCTATATTTTCATAGATATTAGCCGGGGGCTGATTACCTTTTTCGCAGTGGATGATTATGATTGAATAAACAATGCTGTAATATCATTAATATCTTGAGGAGCTTATTCCCGCTTTCCACTGTATCTTTTTCGCCGGCGCTTTTTGATAAAGCCATTGCAGAAAAAGGATGCCGTTGCAATCGGGGCTAAAAAAATTAAACCGGAACATTATGATAAAACTTATAAATGTAATTGAAATCAGCCCGTTACTGTACGCCAAAGATGATTATGAATTGCCGGAAACTTCCGATGATCCTGATCCCGAAGAATGGTTTTCCAGATGGGAAGAAGCAGCCTCTCAACTCAATTTTAATTTTAAAATTATTGAAAAAGGATCCTATTTAGCAGATATTGAAACCATTGATGATGAAAATCTGCAAATGATCTTAGAAGAAAGATTGAAGGATTTTGAAAAAAATTCCGAAAAAGAGGATCTTGTATTGGCTTTTGACGGAGGAGTTGCTTTGGAAAAAAACAGTACAATATATATTAAGCCGAGCTGTTGCAGCGATATGTCTGATCTGAAAAACTGGCAGGATATATTCACCAATCCGTCTGAAGAATGGACAATGATGTGGATTGGGCATCCATGGGTTCTGTATAGAAAAGAAAATGGAAAAATAAGCTTTTCAGAGTATACGGAATCCGGTGAAATCGATCCCGGAAATATTAAAACTCTTGTGGAGGTAGAAGAATCAGAGCTCAAAGCTGAATTTGAAAAGGTACTGCAGCGACAGGCCGATTTCAAAAACAGAATTTCAGCCCTGTTGAAAAAGACCAGTATTAAAAATAAGGAAAGAATTGCAGAATTACTGACCGGTACGGATTAATAGATGTTCAGGTATCTGTTCCCAATCTTTTATAAAAAAATAAACTCATTAAATAAAAAAATATATGCAACATAAATTACCTTTTCATTTTGATATGGAAACCGCCGATCCCGACGATTCCATGACCCTTGCCGTATTGGCAACACACCCGAAAGTTCACCTGGTGAGTGTTTCCGTACATCCTGGGGGAACCGACCAGATTGGTGTCGTACGTCGTATTTTACAAATCCTCGACAGGGAAGACGTCCGCATCGGAGCCGGAACTCCCAAATCCGTAGCAAACCGTGTTTCTGATTTTCACCGGAAGTGGGTGGGGAAATTCGAACACTCGGAAGCAGATGATACAGCAGCCAATATCATGGCAGAAACATTACGTCAATTTCCTGAATGTACTTTATTAAGCGGAGCAGCGCTTACAAATCCGCATGCTTTATTCGAAACAGGAACTTTCTTTTCCCGCTGGTTTTGCCAGGGAGGTTTTGCCGGAGACAATATCGTTCCGAAAGAATATCGTCTGGAAAAATTCGACGGAAAACTCACATGCCCAACCTTTAACCTGAATGGTAATCCACTTGCTGCTGAAGCACTGTTTTCCATTCCAATGAAAGAAAGACGCATGATCAGTAAAAATGTGTGTCACGGTGCAGTCTTCACAAAAGCAGATGCAGAATTGCTCGTTCCGTTTCGAAATCACAACAAAGGGCTTAGGCTGTTTCTGGATGCGGTGGAGCTGAAAGAAAAAGCACTCCATGATACCGTAGCCGCTTTACTGGCCATAGACCCTTCAAAAGCACTTTGGGCAGAAGTGATCCCGTATAGAAAAAGAGGGGAATGGGGCTGTCTGGAAGCAGAAAAATATCCGGAAAGGCCTGCATCATTCATCACCACTTACATTCCTGATCTCACAGATCTTTGGATGGTAATCAAACCTTAAACTAAGTGATAGTAATTTTAAAAATGAACAGAATGCAATAAAAATAATGGGAGATTTATTTTCAAGAATCGATGAAGACCTGAAAGAAGGCAGAAAGAAAAAAGCCTGTGACAGATTAAGAAATATGATCAATCAGTTTCCGGATGATCTTTCATTGAGGAAAAAACTGGGGCAGATTTATTATGAGGCAGGTTTTCTTGATGAGGCCGGAAAATTCTGGATTCTATCAGAGCCTGAAAATGATGAAATGAAAAATGCTGTCGGGATATACAGGAAATCTTTAAGCAATTCAGGAAATGCCATTCTGAAAGATATCGTGTTCAGAGGAAATAAAGACCATCTGAACAAATATGCAATGAAAATTTTTGCAGACCTTGAAGCAGACAGCCTTAAAAGAACAAACCATATACCGGATTTTAAACCTAAGACCAGAGAAAAAGGGAATTACTCTGAGTCTGCTGCTAAAAACAGTTTTCCGGAGACAGTGCTTTTCTGTCTGTTAATCGGACTGGTGATCTTGCTTCCTGTTTTAGGAATCTTCAAGCTTTTAGAACTGATTTATTTATTATTTTCTGATTAAAAAATAAACTGCGTAAAAAGAATGCGCAGAAGGCAGATACATTTGTACACGAAATACTAATAACCATGAAGAATTATAAACCGGATCTTAAAGAAGCAGTGTATTGAGGTTAATACTCAATACTCATGAAAAAAATTAAGACATTAAAACAAATTTTCGGGATTAATGAATATGGATTGATTGATTTTCCCGCAAAAATTTCCGGAACACAAATCTCAAGACTGATGTACGGAAATGAAATGGGATGTTCACACTGTTTTCCACACGGCTTTGAAGTGATCAATGCAAAAGAGCTGAAGTTTCAGAGAAACTGGAAAAAATACAGAAGAACCCGATGGAAAAATAAAAAGTAAGTGCCGTAAAACAGAATTACTTCGTTGGGGAACAGAGGTACAGGTTCAAGTCCTGTTCAGCAAAAGCCGATAGTGTAAAGACAGCACGCTGTTAATATGGGTCTGTTTGACTGATCGCCTTACTTTTTTAAAATATAATCAAGTGTGGTTCAGTAATCATACTCCGTATACTTCATCAGGTTGCAGGTTCAAATCCTGTCATTCTTGTTGTAAACGGGATGTAGCTCGAGACAGGGTAGAGCAGATGAAAGGAAGGATTCTGCAATTTTTATCTTGATTATGTAAAGAGTGCCGTAGAAAAGACTTACTTCGGTTTATCTGGTTCAATTCCAGAAACAGATCTGAAAATGATCTGCATTAGAGTCTTTTTAAACTTTTGCCTCTTTTTTATTTAAGAAAAACAAAAACAAGTGCCGTAGAATAGTGTTACTTCGGTGTCACGGGTTCGAAGCCCGTCTCTTCCACAACAGAAAAAACACAATCACGATAGGAAGAGTAGCTCAGATGGTTAGAGCACGGCTCACTTTTCTTCCCATGCCTTGTTTTATGATAAAATTACTTAAGGTTAAAAGGAATTTTACGCCTTTTGTAATCAGAATATTTTAAAAAAAATTATATAAAAGCCGCAAGCGGGGAGAAGGAAATAATCTTTGTATCATAATTTTCTACCATTCCTTTATTCCCGTTTTCGGCTTTTATAACCAGAAAAGTGTCGTTAGGAAAAACTTCACCGTACCTGATGGGGAGGAATAACGAAGCCGGCCGTTCCGGCAAGGTTATCCGGTTCGATTCCGGCAATACGCAGCCCCGGTTTTTTCTTATCATTACCTTACAGCAAAGCCGATCTATTGATCGGCTTTGTTCATTGTATTGTTAAGTTCATCTTCAAACATCTGTTTCCATTTTGAAAGAGTCGTTCTGCTTATTTTGTATTTTCTGGACATATAGCTGGTGGAATGCCCGTGCTTTTTCTGATACTGGAGAAGCTTAAGCATAGTCTTTTTATCATAAGTCTTCAGCTTCTGGTTTTCTCTGGAATGTTTGAAAAGCTTATCATTGAATTTAAGCACATCTTCTGTCGTATGAAGTTTTTCAAGAAGTTCTTTGATCTTGGGATCCTTCAGTTTCTCCGGGTGCTCCAGTCTCAGCATATCCTGATAAATCTTTTTATAATTGGGACGCATGTTGTTTGGGTTTATCCGTTAATAGTATCACTCTTCTGAAGCCATCTGTGCAGGGTGCTTTTAGGAATAGAATATTCTTTAATGACATCGCTCTGTGTCATTTCTCCGGAAAGAATTCTTTTCATAATAAAATCTTTGATTTCCTGGGTGTAGATGTTTTTCCTGAAATAAGGTACTTTATCAGACTTCTGCTGGTTTTTATGAGTGGCTGAAGGTGGGGCGTATAAAATCAGGTGAGAGCTGTACAGCCTGAAAAAGTCATATTCCAGTAATTTGCTCCATCTCAGAAGAAGATCCGTATCTATAGATTTACTGGCATACATTCTTTCTACAGATTCTTCATCGCTGCCCAGAAATTTGCAGATCCTCTCCATAGCTATTTCATTTTCATCAACCCTTTCCTTAATAAACTGTCCAATATGGATTTCTTTATATAACATTTTTACTGAATATTGTCTTTAATTAAAACTTATGCATCAGAAAACGAAAATAGGTGATAAATATTATCATGTATGGCAGAATATAATTCACTTAAATTTGAAATTGAAAAAAAGCAAAACCCAATATTCTGAAATTCTGAAAATAACCTGTAGGATGGAAATCTTCAGAAATCAGTCCGGGATTGACGTGATCCGTTAAAAGGAATATTAATTGTCACTTTAATGTATCCTTGGAAATATATTCCTTATCGTCAATGGGCTTATCACTCTTCTTTTTTCAAACTTCTTTTCCTGCCATTTGTGTGAATAATATATAACCTATTAAAGTTCCTTCATGCAATTCTATTTTTTGAAGCTGTTTTTTTTTGATAAACAGCTGCTTACATGTCGAATGTTTTTGTTAGTACCAAATAATTGCTTATCTGCATTCAAATGTAAACAAAAATTAAAAGCAAAAACAGAAAGAAATACAAAAAAGTCTGGTTATCATCTAATTTTAATTAAAATTAACATATTATGTAAACAGAAGTGTGAATTATTTAAAGATGTTTTTATGGATCTTAAAAAACAGAAAAAGAAAAAATTGTATACCATCCGGTAAGTATATACCTTTGTTCCTCAATGAAAAATACCATAAGCTTATTCGACTTTTCGAAGAAAATACATTATAAAAACGAGCTGCTGGCAGGTTTTACCGTAGCCATGACCATGATTCCCGAGTCTCTTTCATTTGCGATCCTGGCCGGGCTTTCTCCGCTTACCGGGCTTTACGCAGCTTTTATGATGGGACTGGTGACGGCAGTTTTGGGCGGACGTCCGGGAATGGTTTCCGGTGGGGCAGGAGCCACTATTGTTGTACTGATCGCACTTATAAAATCTCATGGAGTAGAATACCTTTTTGCTACCGTTGCCCTGGCAGGAATTCTTCAGATGACGGTAGGGCTTTTTAAGCTGGGAAAATTTGTCAGACTGATTCCACAGCCGGTTATGTACGGATTTCTGAATGGTCTCGCCGTTATTATCTTCATGGCACAGATCGAACAGTTTAAAATCACAGACAGTAACGGAACTGTGAGCTGGCTGCAGGGAAGTGCTTTATATGTGATGGCCGGCTTAACGGCCCTTACGATTGCCGTGGTCTATTTCTTTCCGAAAATAACAAAAGCCATTCCTGCTTCTTTAGCGGCTATCATGGTCATATTTGCTGTTGTCCTGGGATTCAATATTCCGACTAAAACAGTGGCAGATATTGCCCATATCAGCGGCAATCTTCCGGTTTTTCATATTCCGCAGATTCCGTTTACCCTTGAAACCCTGCAGATTATTTTCCCTTATGCCCTGATTATGGCAGGAGTAGGCCTCATAGAATCCCTTCTGACATTATCAATGGTGGATGAGATCACTAATACCAAAGGAAGCGCCAATAAAGAATCGGTAGCACAGGGAATAGCGAATATTACCAACGGTTTTTTCGGTGGAATGGGAGGCTGTGCCATGGTGGCGCAGACGCTGGTCAACCTTAACGCCGGTTCCAGAGCCAGATTATCAGGGATTATTGCCTCCCTCATGATTCTGATCATCATTCTGTTTGGTGCTCCTGTTATTGAAAAAATCCCGATGGCAGCATTGGTAGGAGTGATGATGATGGTTGCCATCAGTACTTTTCAGTGGGTTTCTATCAGGATTGTCAACAAAATGCCAAGGTCCGATATATTTGTAGGAATTACAGTCGCTCTGATCACGATTCTTCTCCATAACCTTGCCCTGGCAGTATTGGTAGGAGTGATCATCTCTGCTCTGGTCTTTGCCTGGGACAACGCCAAAAGGATCCGTGCCAGAAAGCATATTGATGAAAAAGGAATAAAGCATTATGAGATCTATGGCCCGCTGTTTTTTGGTTCCGCCACGTCTTTTGCAGAAAAATTTGATCCGCTGAACGACCCTGATGAAGTTGTCATTGATTTTAAAGAGAGCCGGATTGTAGATATGAGTGCCATTGATGCGCTGGATAAACTTTCCAGACGTTATAAACAGCAAAATAAAACATTACGTTTACGTCACCTTAGCGAAGATTGCCGGAAAATATTGAAAAATGCAGAAGCAGTAGTCGAAATAGACATTCAGGAAGATCCGACGTATAAAGTGATGCCGGAAAAATAAGAAAGAAGTCAATCGGTGAATTTTGCTTCGCCGGTGAATTGTGAATTATTTACAGAATAGAAAAATTGACAAGCATTGTGCTGACGATTGACCATTCACAAACAAGACAAGGACCGTAATTTCAATTACAGTCCTTGCTTGTTTAAGTGATTAATGTATTGGCAATGAAATCGGGCACTAATGTATAGTGTGACAATTTCATGCTGATGGAAGCTCTTCCGCTTGTAAGCGTTCTCAGATCAGAAATATATCCGAACGTAGAGGCCAACGGAATTTCTGCGGTAAAGATCTTTCTTCCTGATTTCTCATCAATGGACGTAATGATTCCTCTTCTCCGGTTGATATCCGCTGTGATGGCTCCCGTGTATTCTTCAATACTCTGAATTTCAACCTGCATAACGGGTTCCATAAGCTTTGGACTGCATTTTCCGGCAGCAGCTCTGAATCCTTCCCTCGCGGCAATTTCAAAATCAAAAGCTGCAGAGTCCTGAGCATGGAAAGAACCGTCCAGAAGAGTGATTTTCATGCCTTCCAAAGGATACCCTTTCAACGGTCCGTGTTCCATAGCTTCCCGGAATCCTTTTTCAACGGAAGGGATGAATTCCGTCGGAATTACTCCTCCTTTGATCATATTGATGAATTGCAGCCCATATTCATTATCATCTCTTGGTCCGATTTCAAAACTGATATCGGCAAACTGTCCGCTTCCGCCGTTTTGTTTTGAAAGTTTTTCCCTGTGAGTCTTTGTTTCCGTTAAGATTTCACGATAAGATACTTTAGGCTTGCCCTGATTGATCTCGATCCCATGATTCAGACGGATTTTTTCCAGAGTAACCTCAAGGTGTAATTCTCCCAGTCCGCTTAATAAAGTTTCCCCGGTTTGCCTGTCCCTTTCAACAACCAGAGAAGGATCTTCTTCCTGAATTTTTGCCAGAACCAGACCGAAAGACTTCTCATCACCGTTGGTTTTAGGCTCTATCGAAACCCTGATCACAGGAGCTGGAATCGTAATAGACTCAAGCAACACAGGTTTTTCAACAGAGGATAAAGAGTCTCCTGTTTTGGCATCTTTTATTCCCGTCAGCGCTACAATATCACCGGCTCCTCCTTCTTCCATAGATAAAGTTTTGTCAGACTGCATTTGTAAAATCCTGGAAATCCTGAAGCTTTCTCCGGTTCTTACATTCAGTACGGTATCACCGGACCTGATCTTGCCCGAATAAATACGGAGCATGGCCAGTCTTCCCATATGCTTATCGATAACAACCTTAAAAACTAGTCCCGAAAAAACTTCCGAGGCATTCCTTTCAAGCTCTATCGTTTCTTCTGTATGAGGATCTTTGCCTTTAACGTCTGCAAGCTGATCCGGAGACGGAAGATAAGTGACAACAGCATCAAGAAGAGGCTGAATTCCTTTGTTCTTAAATGCAGAGCCACACAGGACAGGAACTGCTGCGCCGGATTGACATACTCTTTGTACGGCTTCCGTGATTATTTCAGCAGTGATACCGTGTTCAGTATCCATAAAGATCTCAAAGAAATCCTCATCGTATTCAGCCAGCGTTTCCATCAGCTTCATTCTGTATTCACCGGATTCAGCCTGGAAGTCGGCCGGAATTTCCTTTTCGATGACGGTTTCCCCGTTTTCATCTGCCCAGTACAGCGCTTTCTGACGGACCAGATCAATGACTCCTTCAAAATTGTCTTCAGCACCGATGGGGATCTGAAGGGCAAGAGGAACAGCATGAAGTTTCGTTTCGATCTCTTGAAGAACAGCAAAAAAGTCCGCTCCTATTCTGTCCATTTTATTGATGAAACAGATCTTTGAGGTTCCGTGTTTCTCAGCCTGGAACCACACATTTTCCGTTTGTGGCTGAACTCCCGAAGAAGCACAGAAAACAGCAACAACACTGTCGAGAACCCGTAATGAACGCTCTACTTCTACAGCAAAATCAATGTGACCGGGCGTGTCGATAATGTTGATATTATAGACTGTGTTCCCTTTTTTCCATTGTGTGGACACAGCAGCTGATGAAATGGTGATGCCCCGGTTTCTTTCCTGAATGTCTTTATCCATTGTGGTATTGCCATCATCTACGTTTCCGATTTTATGAATGAGTCCTGTGTAATACAGCAGCCTTTCCGATAATGTTGTTTTTCCTGCGTCTACATGAGCTATGATTCCTATATTTCTTGTGTTATATTTCATTTTGTTTGATTTAAATTGTTGATTTTGAATATGCTGCTGCCAAATAATCCTGAGAAAAATAAACACAACGAAGACTCCGGCCTGATGGATATTCAGGTCAGTGAAAATGTAAATGTATTTCTTGCGTTGATAGTATATTTTTCAGAACAGATCTGACAAACAACAGAAGTTCTTTGAATAGTTAAAGTCTGAAAAGTAGGGCAGCAAAAAAGACCTGTCTGAATAGACAGGTCTTTGATTATATTTTAGTAATAAAGATCTATGGAACTATTCAGATAAATATTTAGTGCTGCCAAAGAACACAGCTCTGACAGGGTTACTTAAAGTTATAATATTTATCATTTTTGTTGACATTGTTGATTGTTAACCGGTTGCGAAATTATATTATTTTTTTTAATCCACAATAATTTTTTTTAAAATATTTTTTGTGATCGGAGATGAAGAGGTTTTAAATCCATCTGTATTTTGCCTCCAAATACGCAGGAATTCATAAAAATATCTTAAAACAGAGAAGTATATAACGCAATTATGATAAAAATTTTATCTTTGGGAAGATATAGATATTTAAACACTTGTTGATGATTCATAAATAGTAAATCTTTTTCAAGAAGCTAAATAAAACTTTTAACTTAAAACATATTGAAAACAGATATTGACATTCACAACCACTGTCATTTTTCCTTTGACCTGTGGCTCACCCTAATCAAATCTCATCCTGAATTTAAAACAAAAAGAGTTGAGCTGTTCTCCTCATTTTTTAAGGTAGACAAACCTGTCAGTGATGTTGCGAAAACCGTAAAATATTATGATGATCTTTGCAATACCATCAATGAGGTAACAGGGGGTAATATAGATGCTTTTGAGATCTATCTGATGATATTGGGTGCGCTGGATGTGGATGTTAAGCTTTTAAACAGGGAGATGCTGAATGAGTTTTATGTGAAAAGTGAAGAGCTGTTCCTGGAATATAGACCTGTTGTCATTTTTGAAAATATTCATGATTTTTTTGAAGAAATCAAAAATCAGGGAAAAACTATTAATATTCTCAGCAACACCGGATTTATAAAAGGAACGACGATGAGAAAATTTCTGATTCATGAAAATCTGGATCAGTATATTGATTTCCATATCTATTCTGATGAAATCAACTGTTCCAAACCGAACCCGCTTATTTTCCAGGAAGTGAAAAACAACATCAATGACCAGGATCTGCCGTTACATCAGGTATTGCACATCGGAGACAATCCGGTGGCAGATTACCAGGGAGCCAAAGCCTTCGGTTTCAGTGCCCATTTACTTAAACACTAAATACACATGAATAAAAGATACAGCTTACACCACATTCATTCAGCGGATGAGTTTACATTCTCACCTGCAGAATACAGCTATTTCAAATATGGCGATAAGTCGTATGCTGAAAAATTTGCAAAGGAATTATTTGACGGATTTATCTCGGAAAATGAAAAAATCCTGGACACAGGTAAAGAGATCGTAGTGCTTCCAAGCCCTTATATGGCGATTCCTACGGCTTCCAATTTCCTGTGTTTTTATTTTAAAAAGCACCTGGATTTCTATTTGTTTCAGAAAGGGAAAAAATCCAGTATTTTATCTAAGATCAACAGAAACCATACCTACATCACAGATTATGGAAACCTCAATTTTGAAGACCGTAAAAATCTGATTGCGAATGATACTTATTACATCGATAAGGATTTTTTAAGGGGAAAACTTTGTATTTTTATAGATGATATAAAAATAACGGGAAGCCATGAGTATACCGTCAATAGAATTCTGGATGAGTACAGCGTGGAAGCAGACTTCATCTTCCTGTATTACGCAGAACTGATGAACTTTGATCTTGATCCCAAAATTGAGAACTTTTTCAATTATTACGCAGTGAAAAACGTAAAACACATTGCAGAAGTGATGAATAAAGAAAGTTTTCAGTTCAATACAAGGATCGTCAAATATATTTTAGGCTTAGATTCAAGTAATTTTGATTATCTTACGTCTACTATAAAAAGAGAACAGATGGACCTGCTTTTGGAGCTTGCCATCAGTAACAATTATCATTTAATAAAAGAATATAAAAACAACATCAATACTTTAACACAAACGGAATTATATTATGGCTATTAACTTACAAAAAGGACAGAGAGAAAACATCAACGCACCTAAATTCACTGTAGGTTTAGGATGGGATATCAATAATACTTCTACAGGAACAGCTTTCGACCTTGATGCTTCATTATTTTTGCTTGGGGACGACAAAAAATTGGTTTCAGATAATCACTTTATTTTCTATAACAACCTTGAGTCTCCGGATAAATCTGTTATCCACACAGGAGATAATCTTACAGGGGAGGGCGCAGGTGATGATGAGCAGATTAAGATTGATCTTACAAAAATTGATGACGCAATTAAAGAAATTACAGTAGTAGTAACGATTCACGAGGCGGATTCAAGAAAGCAGAATTTTGGACAGGTAAGAAATTCTTTCATCAGAATTTTCAATACAGATACGAATGAGGAGATCTTAAAATATGAACTGGATGAAGATTTCTCAATCGAGACCGCAGTAGAATTCGGAAGAATCTACAACAGAAACGGAGAATGGAAATTTGAGGCTGTGGGAGCAGGACAGAGAGACGGCCTTGAGAAATTTGTATCACTTTATCAGAAGTAATTATGGACAATCAGGAAAATCAACCAATAGATCCGATGGGATCAATAGAACCTCTTAAGACATTTGAACCTACACCAATGGTTCCGCCGGCACCGGCCCAGCCTGTTCAGAATGCTGCACCGGCAGTTCTTGTAGACAGAGAAGGAAATGTAAATCTGACGCAGCTGCAGTCTGAAGAACGTCAGAAATATGAAGTGCTTGCCAATTCAATTGATGAGGCTAATCCGGGCTCTATCGTCAATTTCGGGGCAGAGCTTCAGAAAACGTTAACCAACCAGAGTGACAGCTTCTTAGGAAATGTAAGAAGATCCAATTCCGGAGAAGTTGGAGGTCTTATCAATGACCTTTTGGTAGAGCTGAATTATGTAGACGTAGATGAGCTTAACGGGAATAAAGTGAAAAGCTTCCTGAGTAAATTGCCATTCATGAAGAAGGTCATCACTCAGGTAGAAAACTTATTTGCAAAATATGACAAGATCATCAACAATATTGAACAGATCTCTTACAAAGTAAATGCAGGAATCATTACTTCCACTAAAGATAATGCTGTTTTGCAGACGATCTTTGAAAGTAATGTGAATTCCATCAAGCAGATCGAAGACCTTGTGATCGCAGGAAATATCAGAATGGAAAGAGCGGCTGTTGAGTTAGCTCAAATGGAAGCAAATCCACAGAATTTCCAGGATTATCAGATTGCGGATAAAAGAGACTTCATTGCAAGGTTAGACCGAAGAATGGCTGACCTTAAAGTGGTACGTGTGATCATGATGCAGTCGCTTCCACAGATCAGACTGGTACAGAATAACAACGTTTCCATTGCTGAAAAGGCGCAGACGATTCTTACGACGACACTTCCTGTATGGAAAAACCAGCTTTCACTTGCTGTAGCTATGTACAGACAGCAGCAGAATATTGAGATCCAGCAGAAAGTTTCTTCTACTACAGAAGAGATCCTGAGAAAGAATGCGGAACGTCTTGGGCAGAATTCCATCAATGTTGCGAGAGCCAATGAGCAGACGATCGTATCTGTGGAGACGTTGAGAGAAACAACCTCAATGCTGATCAATACATTGAATGAAGTGAAGCAGATCCAGAAACAGGGTGCAGACAACAGAAGAAAGTTGGATCAGGATCTTCAGACACTGGAGCACGAGTTAAAAGCAAATGTCAGAGGCTAATTTATAGGTATCAAGGTGGGGGATGATGCAGCAACCATATTGTCGCAAAGCAGAAGAAGATTAACAAGGCTTAAGCTTCTTGCGAATTTTTTTGAACATATTGACATAATATCCATTTACATCAAAACAGATATTATCCACAATCTGTTCCAGGAAAATACGGCTTTAGATTATAATAAACTGGAACTTTTTCACCTGCAGTATACCGACAGCCTCATAGAACTTCTGACGAAAATCAAAAGACAGAAGGAGAATGATATGCTGGCTGTCATCAATGAAATTGACATTAACAATAAATATATTTCAGGTTTTGAAGAAAGGCGTGTAGACAGTTTTCAGACTGACCGGAAGATGTACAGCGGTATATTTTCCCAACACCTGAAAACCCTTTATAAAGATCTTACCGAAGATATCTTTACGGCCAATTGGGATAATGTACTGTATTTTCATAAGAAATATGCCCAGGAATTTTACAGGACAGAAGCAGACGAATCTTTGCTGACGACAGGCGCTTTTCCTGCGTACCAGTACAGAGATTATTCCATCGAAAGAAAACTTTTGGGCAGGTTGAATATTCAGGGATTTAAAGTCCGTTTTGTTTGCGGGTATCTTATCGGAACCCATGAATACGAGCTTTTCAAAATATTTCAGTCTGATGATTATTTCATTTTCAGTGTAGATGAAAAGAAACTGTATCTTTTTGACAAAGAGATAGATCAATTGGATGTCTCTGAAAATCAATCGAATCAGGGAACCATTATCGATCAGCTGAAAAGGAAAAATGAACAGCTGGAAAACAGTATGAACGAAAGAAAACGTACCTTACCTCCGGAAGTGGAAGGGGTGTTGAAAGACTATATCAGAAACCTGGAAAATATAGATATTATGAGCAAAATATTCGATTTTGACGAAGAAACGAATATTCTGCGGGCAATGCTTAATTTGAATTTAAACAACAACTAAGACGAAATTTGAGCTAAAGAAAATCAACGGTTTTCTTTGCTACAGTAAATAACAACTAAACATAAAAAAATGGCTATCAACTTACAGAAAGGTCAGAGAATCAACCTTAAAAAAGAAAACGGAGCTGAGCTTTCCCAGGCTTGTGTAGGAATCAACTGGGGGGCTATTGAAAAAAAAGGATTATTCGGAACTAAAAAAGAAGCAGTAGACTTAGACGGAAGCTGTATTTTATATGATTCAAATAAAAATGTGACTGAAGTGATCTACTTCGGAAACCTGAGATCCAGAAACGGATCTGTGAAGCACAGTGGTGATGACCTTACCGGTGACGTAAACGGTGATGATGGATTGGATAATGAAGTGATCACGGTAGATTTCAGCCAGTTGGATCCAAACGTAGAACATGTTGCTATGGTACTGAACAGCTACAGAGGTCAGGATTTCGGAACGATTCCTTTTGCTTCTATCCGTATTTATGAAGGGACACCTACCAATGTAAGAGAAGTTTTTGCAAAATATGATATTGCGAATGATGCTTCTTTCAGAGGGCATGTTGCGATGGTAATGGGGGTTTTCTATAAGAGAAACGGTGAATGGAAATTCAATGCAATCGGTGATCCTACAGCAGACAGAAAGCTGGAGCAGACCATTCAGACTGTACAGATGAATTATTTATAATCAGCTATCAATCAGAAATGTAAATAAAATAGCAATAGTTGTACCCTGTACATCTATTGCTTTTATCATATAATAACATAACTCAAGTGGAACATCAAAGTATTTTAGAGCTGCACCCTGGTTTGGTGTGGGGATTTGCGGTAACGGTAGTTATCATGCTGCTCCTGGACTTAGGGGTATTTAACAAAAAAAGTCACGAAGTTTCTTCCAAAGAAGCGACCATCTGGTCTATCGTATGGATCTCGCTGTCTATGGTATTCTCAGGAGTGGTTTATTGGGTATTCAATACCGATGGATCGCCTGAAAGCCATGCACTGGCAGTAGAGAAATTTACCCAGTATCAGGCAGCCTATTGGATTGAAAAGGCCCTTTCTGTGGATAACCTGTTCGTATTTATCCTGGTTTTCGGATTTTTCAAAGTACCGAAATATCTTCACCATAAAGTGCTTTTCTGGGGAATCATCGGTGCCCTGATCTTCAGAGCAATATTTATCTTTGCAGGAGTAGGGCTTATCAACCTGACCTATCTTCCTGAAATGAATATTTTCGGAGAAGCTGTAAAAATCAACGTTGTGATGACGCTGTTCGGATTATTCCTTGTCTATGCAGGAATCAAATCATGGGGTGACGGTGACGATGACGACGACGAAGACTACAGCAATACGGCCGGAGCAAGGCTGATCAAGAGTTTCTGGAAAGTATCGGATAACTATGACGGAGATAAATTCTTCACCATCCAGAACGGGATCAAAATGGCAACACCGCTTTTGGTAGTGGTAGGAGTTATTGAGTTTACAGACGTACTTTTCGCAGTAGACTCTATCCCGGCGATCTTTGCGATCTCAAATGATCCTTTCATCCTTTATACCTCCAATATCTTTGCGATTTTAGGATTAAGATCATTATATTTCTTATTGGCCAACTTTATCCATATGTTCAGCAAACTTCCGTACGGACTGGCAATCATCCTTTCCTTCATCGGAGTTAAAATGCTTATTGCACCATGGATTCATATTCCTTCTCCTGTCTCATTAGGAATTGTAGGAGGAGTATTGGTAATATCTGTTCTTTTATCAATTATTTTCCCTGATAAAGAGGAAGAGAAAAAAGAAGAACTGGAAGAAAAATAATTTTTCAAAAAAAATAGATGAAAAGCCTTTGGAGTACAACTCTGAAGGCTTTTTGTTTTAGCTGAAAATGCATTATTTGAAGCTATATTATTAGCAGCATTAAATTTTATCGGAGATAAAATCCTTGCGCCTTAATAAGAGGCATTTATTAAAAAATTGCGTTTTTGCGCTTTCCAAGAATACAAAAAACAAATATAGACAGACTTGTCTGTATGTGTTTTTTTTTCATATATTTGTTTCATAAAAGAAGGCAATATGAAATCTCCAAGAGAAAGAATAGTAGACACTACCTTTCAATTGTTCACAAAACAAGGGTATAATTCTACCGGAATCAATCAGATCATTTCCGAGGCAGAAGTGGCCAAAGCAAGTTTCTATCAGTATTTTAAATCCAAAGAAGACCTGTGTGTAGAATTTCTGAACGTGAGACATGACTATTGGTTCGGTGAACTCAATCTTTTTTTAGCAAAAGAAAAGGATCCAAAATCTAAAACCATCAAAGTATTTGATTTTCTGGCATATATGAATGCAAAGGAAAACTTCCGGGGATGCAGCTTCCTGAATATTTTATCAGAGATTCCAATGGACAATATCAAAATCCTCAGTGTTATTCAATCCCATAAAGCAGATCTCAGAAACTTCTTTTTAGAATTACTGGATAATGATGAGCTTTCGGATCATATCTATATGCTTTTTGAAAGCAGCATTATAGAAAGCCAGCTTTTCAGATCCAATGAACTGATTGAAAAATCAAAAAAAATAGTCACCAATTTAATATCATAATAATGGAGCAAAAACATCCGCTGCCGCCTTTCACCCTGGAAACGGCAAAACAAAAAATTCAACTGGCAGAAGATGCCTGGAACAGTCAGGATCCCGAAAAAGTTTCCAAAGCTTATACTACAGACAGTGAGTGGAGAAACAGGGACACATTCATCAGTGGAAGAGAAGAAATTGTGCTGTTTCTTCAGAAGAAATGGGAGAAAGAACTCAATTATAAACTGAAGAAAGAATATTGGGCTCACACAGACAACCGGATTGCTGTGCGTTTTGAATATGAATACCAGACAAAAGAAGGAAATTGGTTCAGAGCCTATGGAAATGAAAACTGGGAATTTGATGAAAACGGATTGATGGCAAAAAGATATGCCAGTATCAATGATCTGGCCATCAATGAAGAAGACCGTAAATTCAGATAGAAAAAGGACTGTTGTGAGGACAGTCTTTTTGATATGTTGTGAAAAATCCTTTGATTTTTACCCTATCTGAACTTTTCTTCGGTATCATTTTAAACCTGCTTAAGCGGACTCAAGTGTTAAAATTATAACTTTTGTGACTAAAAATCATTAATGTACAAGCTGAAACAGATCGGTCAAGATTTGAATTATTCTGTGTTTTCTCATGTGGTTACAGCCTATAATTCGGTTTTCTTGCCGTGGAGAAGCTTATTGATCTTTCTTCTGGTCTGTACAGAAACTTTATAGGCTTCATCACGCAGTTTCTGTATTTTTCCGACAGGCTGGAAAATAGATTTGCTTTCAAACGGATTGAAGGAAAGAAGCTCACTATTGCAATCACGGGGATCCAATAAGGATTCTCTGTCGATTTTTATTTCACCGATTTTAATGAAAGGGGAGTTTTTCCATTCCACATTCAGTTTGTTGATGGGCTGGTTTTCCAGGTCATAGCAGAGCTGAATAAGGACATCAGCGGAGAAATCATGGGTCTGGAAATAATCTTTCAACGCATTTTGAATATTCTGCTTCTTACCTGTGTTTTTATCTACAGACCTGGGTTTTAGTTTGATTTTCATCATATGATCTCCCAGACGGTAAGCCCCGACAGAATGGTAATCGAAAGAGAGAATAAAATCATTTCTTTTACTGATCAGTTTTAAGGTATTCCTGATAAAAGAACCTGTGAGAACGGATGGAATGACTTTGATCATCTGGCCGGCCAATGAAAATAAGCTGCTCCATTTCTTTATGTAAAACCGGTTGATCGCCGTAAACAGTTTTAAAAAAGTAGAAACAGAATTTACCGGAAACAAAGGAAAATTAACCAATGGGTAATTGGCCAGCAACCCTCCGTTTTCATCTTTGATTTGTACTGCAAAACCATAAGCCGGAATGTCCTTTTTTGAATTCTGGATTTTCAGCTGCGCATTGGAAAACCTTATGATCAGGTCAAACTTTTCTTTATCAAAGAAAGGCTGCAAAGGTTCGGGAATATTCGGATCAACACAGAATATTCCTTTTGCTACCGCATAGGTTTTTGCATGGGCGTTCCTGGTAGCATAATTAACGTCACTTATAGTTGGGGATTGTTCTACGAAATCAGCAATCGTTTTTTTATTGATTTCCAGAAGCTCTTTTTCCTCTTCATTAAGCTCGTCAAACTTCTTATTATATGGTAGTGGATTTGGCATTTAGTTTTTAAATTCAATTATAACGCCAAGTTTCGGAATCTGCGTTAAGCAAATATTACAATTATTTGAATTTTAGTGAAAAAGAGTTGATAAAACGTAAAGAGAACAGGTGTTATCTCTAAATTTTTAATGTAAATAATTGATATTTAGTTTTTTATTTTTAAAATATAAAGATGTAAATGGAGAATCAGACATTTAACTGAATCTTAAACCTTAAACTCAAAAAGCATTATCTTTGTAAAAAATTATAATATGGGAGTAGCAGATATGTTATTTAAACGTAAAAAAGAATTAGCAGAAAAGAACCTGAAAGACGGTAAAGAATATATGGAAGAGTATGGTAAAAGAGAAAGCGTTGTGCAGTTACCAAGCGGCTTGCAGTATGAAATCATTACAGAAGGTGACGGAGCAAAACCAGGTCCTAAGTCTACTGTAAAATGCCACTACCACGGAACTACTATTTCCGGTAAAGTTTTCGACAGCTCTGTAAAAAGAGGTACACCGGCATCTTTCCCTTTAAACAGAGTTATTTCCGGATGGACGGAAGCACTTCAGTTAATGCCGGTTGGCAGCAAATGGAGACTGATTATTCCTCCGCACTTAGCCTATGGAGATCAGGAAATCAGCAAAGAAATCGGGCCTAACAGTACCCTTGTTTTCGAAGTTGAATTACTGGATATTAAGTAATCTGAACTTAAAAATAAATTAAAAATTGACCTGAATTCAGGTCAATTTTTTTATTTGTTTTATATTCGTACTAATGAATTATATAAAAGCTGAAGGGATGACTTCTGATCAATGATTCACGACTGCACAAAATAGATTTGAATGAAAAAGCTTTTCTCCCTTTTTATCGTTTTCGGTTTGCTTATTTCCTGTGTTTCCAAAAAAAATCAGGCGATCCGGCAGAACATCCTTACCCTTAAAGACAGTTACTGTAAAGCACCGTTCAAGTACAATTATACCAATAAACTTCCATCTTACAATTCTGATTCTATTCTCGAAGCCAATAAAGATCTGAAAGAAATTTTTTCAGACCAGAGCATACTGATCCTGAATGCGCTGGATAATCTGGATGAAGTTCATGATATTATGGAACTTAAAAAAGATTCTTCTTTAGCCTCCCAGGTCAGGGTTTTGCAGCTTAAAACGAAAATAAACAGCAAAATCACGATTGCCCTTACCGAGCTGGATGCTGTAGCGGCAGAATTTGATTGTGAAGGGGAAAGAGTAGCCCAGATAGGAAATTATGTGGACAACCTCAACGCCTCAAGAAATAATAAGATGATTCTATATTCCATCGTTGCAGGAGCCGCAGCTTCTATAGCAGGTGGAATTGTAAAAGATGAAGGATGGAGCAATGCCATTGATATCAGTGGAGGAGTTCTGGGAGCAGGTTTTGGTTTGGCAACCCTTAATCCGAAAGGAAAAAAAGTAGAATTTATCCATCAGCGAAACCTTCTGAGAGATGTATGGCGGGGAAAATTAGAATCTCCCAACTTTCCGCCATTCATCTGGTATATGTATACTGAGAAGAAATTTTCCAACAGGGAAGAGCGGTCTATTATTGGGAATATGAAAGAAAGATGGCTGCATTATCAGTTTGATGACAATAAATCAGCCGCAGATCAGTCGGTTATTTTCAGTGACGGCGGATTTTACAGGTCAGATGACCTTCATAACCGGGCTGCAATGCTCAATCAGATGCAGTCTGCAACCCGAACCATCAATCAGAACATTAATTATCTGCTCCTGGATCTGGATAAACTGATCCTTTAAGAAAAATTTAACTGTAATAAAATTTGTTACATTTAAAAAAATGTTTACCTTTGTCCTGTAATTAAAATGAATAATACAAGATTTGCTACGGCAGTACATATCATGACTTTATTGGCAAAAAGTCCTCAGGAGTGGCTCACTTCTGACTGGATAGCCGGTAGTATCAACATAAACCCGGTTATTGTCCGAAAGGAAATCAGCGTATTGAGAGAAGCAGGACTGATCACCAGCAGACAGGGAAAAGACGGAGGCAGCCAGCTGGGTAAAACTGCAGAGATGATAACTATTTCTGAAATCTATAAAGCTGTAAAGAATACGGAAGTTTTAGGAAAGAAAAATCAAAACCCTAATCCGGCCTGTAGCGTCGGTAAAGAAATTAATGTTCATTTAAATACATTATTTGAAGAAACAGATCAGTTGGTTGTTAACTTTTTAGGAGATAAGTCATTGCAGGAATTCGCAGATCAGTTCGAATAAAATTTTTTAACCATAAATGTAACAAAATTTATTACAATTTAAAAATAAAACATTATGAAAAAAGTAGCAGTAATTGGTGCCACAGGATTTGTAGGAGCACACATCGTAACAGAATTGGCAGACAGAGGATATGCCGTGGAAGCTTTGGTAAGAGATGCCTCAAAGGTAAAAACACAGGAAAATGTAACGGCAAAAAGTGTAGACGTAAATAATGTAAGCGAATTAGCCGAAGCTTTAAAGGGAAGTGATGCCGTAATCAGTGCATTCAATGCAGGATGGACGAATCCTAACCTTTATAACGATTTCCTTAACGGCTCTGAAAATATTGAAAAAGCAGTAGAAGAGTCAGGCGTGAAAAGACTGATTGTGGTTGGAGGAGCAGGAAGCCTTTATACTCCGGATAACGTACAGATCGTAGATACACCGGATTTCCCTGATGCATATAAGCCGGGAGCAACAGCAGCAAGAGATTATTTAAATAAGATCAAAGAAAACAATACCCTGGATTGGACTTTCTTCAGCCCTGCTATTGAAATGAATCAGGCGAATGTAGGAACAAGAACAGGGCAATACAGAACTTCACTGGAAACTCCCGTATTTGATGAGAACGGAAGAAGCCGCCTTTCTGTAGAAGATGTAGCAGTGGCTTTGGTGGATGAACTGGAGCAGAATAACCACATCCGTGAACGTTTCACTGCAGCGTATTAATGTAAAGAAACAAAAATGCTTAAAAAGAAATTATTATCGTTGATAACCCTTTTAGGATTCATCAGCATATTCGCGGGAAACCTGAAGGTCAAAGTATACAACCCCGGAACCAAGGCTATTTTTCCGATCACTTCCACGATTATTTATGGAGATAAAGACGCTGTTCTTATCGATGCCCAGTTCCAGAAACAGTATGCGGAAGAACTGGTAAAAGAAATAAAAGCAACCGGAAAAAACCTGAAAACCATCTTTATTTCTCATAGTGATCCTGATTTTTACTTTGGACTGGATGTGATTAAAAAGGCTTTCCCTGGTGCGAAGATTATGTCTACAGCGCAGACTGCTTATCTTATTTCCGCTTCAAAAGATGATAAGATGACCGTCTGGAAACCACAGCTGAAGGCAGATGCTCCTTCAGAAATCATTATTCCCGAAGCTGTAACAGCCATTCCGGATCTGGAAGGAAATACAATAGAGATCAGACAGAATCCTGATGATCCTGCACACAGTTTCCTTTGGATTCCTTCCATTAAAACAATTGCAGGCGGAATTTCAGTATCTGTAGATTCCCATCTTTGGATGGCGGATACCCAGAATGTGAAAGCTATAGATCAGTGGATTGGGCAGATTGATGCGATGAAGGCATTGAAGCCTGAACAGGTAATTCCGTCACATTTTGCCAAAGAATCCCTATCTCCGGCATCTCTTGATTTTGTAAAAAGTTACCTTGAAAATTATAAGAAAGCCGTTACAGAGAATAAAACAGCTTCTGCTATTGTAGATTTTATGGTGAAAAAATATCCGGCTTTACCAGGAAAAGAAGAACTGGAAATGGGAGTGAAAGTATTCTTAGGAGAAATGGCCTGGGATTTGAAATCACCGTATCCCGCAATTGGTAAGAAGGTTGAAGTGGATTTTGGAACCGTTAAATTTATTCTGGATTTTAAAGATCATAAAACAATGACCTTTACCGGAACTGCAGGAAGTTCAAAAAACAGTACGGATACCGTAGAATATACGGCAACAGAAGTGGCCAAAAATGTTTTTATGGTATATTGGCACGAACCCCACCTGAAATTCAATGTGACTCATATTCAGGATTACAATAAAAATATTGTGTATTCTAATATTGCAGGACCAGACGGTACTTTTGTCCATCCAAAAGGAACGATGAAAATTTTAAAATAATAAATTCAACAGGAGCGGGCTTTAGCCCGCTCTTTCATTGTAAAAATTTCATTGGCTTCAGCCCAACCTATTTTAAATCAAAGAAATTTAAAACAGTGGATTTTTACCGCAGATTTCACAGCTTATGGTCTTTGCCCAAGAATCTGCATAATCAGTCAGATCAGCAGAAAGCATTAAATTTTGTGCTGTTTGCATTTGGTCTGCAGGCCTTAAAATAAAAAGCTGTCTCCGGTGAGACAGCTTTCTTTTATAGATTCATAAACAATTTCGGATTCACCGGAGTATTGTTTTTGTGTACTTCATAATGAAGATGTGGCCCTGTAGAACGTCCGGAATTTCCGGATTTTGCAATAACCTGGCCTACTTTCACTTTATCATTCACTTTAGAAACGAGTTGTGATAAGTGTCCGTATAAAGTCGCAAGCCCGTTTCCGTGAGAAACAATTACACAATTTCCATAACCGCCTTTCTGACCAGAGAAAATGACTGTTCCGGCAGCAGCAGCTCTTACATCAGAGCCATAAGCAACCGCTATATCAAGCCCTTTGTGGAACTGCATCTGGTCTGCTTCAGCAGGGGGATTGTTTTTTTCAGCAGGCATTGCTTTAGAACCATTTACTGCAACAGTTTTAGTTACAGCAGATGCCGCAGGAGCAGAAGCAACGGGTGCCGCTTTGGGAGTTACCATTACTTTTACTTCTCTTTTATTGCCATAGCTGTCAGTAAGTTCAATGATTTTCTCCACAGGTTCAGCCTTTACTTCAGGCTTTGGAGCCGCAGCTGCTACAGGTTTGGCTTCAGCAGTATTGGGCTTTACGGAAGCGTAAACGGTTTTGAATGGGATAGGATTTTTTCTCACTCCGAAATTGGATGAAATATACCCGTCTGTAGGCATTCCCAATGGTACCTGCATCAGTTTTTTCTGAAGGTCCATCAGATACTGGCTGTATCGGTTGGCTTGTTTGGACAGATAAACGGAATTTGAAATACTGTCCTGATCAAGCATCATCAGTTTTGCATTGGAAATATCCTTGGATTTAAGGAAAGAATTGAGCTGATCTACGGTCTGATCCACCAAAGTGAGATCTGTTTTCATTTTTAAATAATCTACACTGTCTTTTTCAGTGTTTATTTTGACAAGGTTTACCTCATAGTTTTTGTCATCCTTTTCAGAAAAAAGTTTGGCAATAAAGATACCTTGAGCAAAAACTACTAGTAAAAGTCCTCCCAGGAGAATGTTTACGTTCTTCTTGCTGTTTAGAAATTTTTTCATATTTCTTCTCTTAATAAATTTTAAAACGGTTTTAAGGCTGTAAATTTAATTAAAAATAAACAATGAAGGATATTCTTAATGAAAATTCAGTTTTTTCTGTATCAAACGCAGAATTAGATATTTAATTGTGCGGAGGTGTTAATTTTTTCAAAAAAAAGTTTTTATCATGCCTTCAAAACCTCCCGTTAAATCTTTGTTTAATATATTTGCAGTTCACATTCCAATTATGGCTAAAAAGAAAACAATTTCAGAATCTTCGAATCCCAAAAAGAGTAAAAACGATGTTTCTGTAGGGGTAGTAGGGAGCGGAAGTTTTGCAACCGCTATTGTAAAAATGCTTGTTGAAAACTGTAAAGTAGTACACTGGTGTGTAAGAAGTGAATTTGTAAAAGGAGCTATCGAACTCAGAGGGCACAACCCAACCTATCTTACCGCTGCTCATTTTAACCTTAAAAGTTTAAAACTGACAACAGATATCAATGAGTTGGTTTCTGCCTGTGATGTAATCGTTTTAGCAACACCATCCATTTATCTGTCTGATACCCTGGATAAGATGACTTGTGACTATTCAGACAAAATATTTGTTTCAGCAATTAAAGGAATTATTCCTAAAGTAAATGATGTGGTAGCCCATTATCTGCGTGATGAATTCAAGATCGGTTTCAGGAATCAGGCCGTTATTGCAGGGCCCTGCCACGCTGAAGAAGTAGCGATGGAAAGACTTTCATACCTTACCATTGCCACAGTGGAAGATGAAACGGCAGAAAAGCTGGAAGGAATTTTCAGTTCAGACTTTATCAAGGTTCAGACCAGTAAAGATATCCTGGGAAATGAGTACAGTGCCATTCTTAAGAACATTTTTGCCATCGGAGCAGGTATCGCAAGCGGGCTGGGTTATGGAGATAACTTTACGGCTGTTTTTGTTTCCAATGCGATCCGTGAAATGGAAACTTTCCTGGAAGCCATCTATGAAGCACCTAGAGATGTGAACGAAAGTGCTTATCTGGGAGACCTTCTGGTAACCGCTTATTCCCTGTTCTCAAGAAACAGGAACCTTGGTAACCTGATCGGAAAAGGATACACCGTGAAATCAGCCATCCAGTCGATGAACATGGTTGCAGAAGGATATTATGCTGCCCAGTCGATCTATAAAACGGCCAAACAGAAAAACCTTAAGCTACCGATTATCGATACCGTATATGCCATTCTTTATGACGGTAAAAATGCAGAAAAGCAATTTAAAAAACTCACTGCAAAACTGAACTAAAAAACAAAGGTTTTATACAGAACCCTGTTCTTAAAAATAGATGAATAACCTTAAGCATTGATGTTTAAGGTTTTTTATTGTTTCATTTTACCGTTTAATTTATGCATATACAGAATTTTGATTCATCATTTCGATGAAACTTTATTGATAATTTCCATGATATTTTATTGTATGGGAAAGAAGATTTTTTCGGGAGAAAATTAACGTGTTAAAATCTTTAAACAGCCTTTAATTTTTAAAACTTTTCCCGAAATTTGAAGTAAAATTTTAAAATTATGTCACAATCGCTTACAAGCAGAACACCGAAACCTAAATACGACGTTGTACTGATAGGAGGCGGAATCATGAGCGCCACTTTAGCAACGCTGCTTCATGAATTTGATCCCAATCTAGAAATCGCTATCTTCGAAAGACTTGGAAGATTTGCCAAGGAAAGTACAGCAGCATGGAACAACGCCGGAACAGGGCACTCCGCTTTTTGTGAGCTAAATTATACGCCGGAAAAACCAGACGGATCCATTGATATCAAAAAAGCAGAAAGCATTGCAGAGCAGTTCGAAATTTCAAAACAGTTCTGGGCGTATCTGATCTCCAAAGGATATATTCATGAGCCTAAAGATTTTATCAACTCATGCCCGCATATGAGTCTTGTATTTGGAGAAAAAGACGCGGAATACCTTAAAAAGAGACACGATAAAATGACAGAATCGGTTCTTTTCTCCGGAATGGAATTTTCTACAGATCATGAAAAACTGAGAGAGTGGATTCCGCTGGTCATGAGCAAAAGAAATAAATCTGAAGTAATGGCAGCCACGAAGATGGATATGGGAACAGATGTGAACTTCGGAACACTGACCAGAAAAATGGGAAGACACCTGCTTGAAGATTCCAATGTAGAGGTATTCTTATATCATGAAGTAAAAGACATTGACCCAAGAGAAGACGGAAAGTGGGAAATGAAAGTGAAAGACAGAATTCACAATCACAAACAGGAAGTTGTTGCTGACTTTGTATTTATCGGCGCCGGAGGATATGCACTTCCGTTACTGGACAGCTCAGACATCAAAGAAAGTGAAGGCTATGGAGGCTTCCCGGTTTCAGGACAATGGCTGGTAACCCATAACCAGGAATTAGTAGAAAAACATCAGGCTAAAGTATATACACAGGCTACTGTAGATGCGCCGCCAATGTCTGTTCCTCACCTTGACCTTAGGATCATTGATGGCCAGAAAGCCCTTCTTTTCGGTCCTTTCGCAGGGTTCTCAACAAAATTCCTGAAAGAAGGAAGCTACCTGGATCTTCCGGAAAGTGTGAATACCAAAAACTTAAAATCATTATTCGGTGCATGGTGGCATAATATTCCCCTTACAAAATACCTTATTCAGCAGGTTGCCATGACCAAAGCTCAGAGAATGCAGCATTTGAGAGAGTTTATCAAAGATGCCAAGGAAGATGATTGGGAACTGAAAGTAGCCGGACAGAGGGTTCAGGTGATTAAAAAAGATGAAAAAGAAGGCGGTAAACTTGAGTTCGGAACTGAAGTGGTAGTCAACAAAGCCGGTACCATCGCATCGCTGCTTGGAGCTTCACCGGGGGCATCAACAGCAGTATACGCCATGCTGGACGTTCTTGAAAAATGTTTCCCTGAAAAATTCCATGGCGAATGGAAAGGGAAGTTACTGGAAATGGTCCCTTCTTACGGCCAAAAACTGGCAGACAACCCGGAACTTACCCAAGAGGTAAGAAATTACACGAAAGAAAAACTGGAATTAGAATATTAACATCAGCAATGGGCAATGAATAATCTGTGTATATAGTATTCATTGCCCATTACCTATTACTCGTAACAACGTGGAAGAAGTAATTGTAAAGCCAGTCATTGTAAAAGAACTTCTGGAATCTCTTCAGGCTAAAGTAGAAGAAGAGAGGCAGGTGATTGTGCACTGTTGCTTTCCGGCATCCCCTTTTTTAGGAAACCTGATCAGGATCTGGCATTCAACCTATCTTTTTGATAACCAGTCCGAGCACAGAAGTAAACTGATTCATGCAGAAAATATTTCCATATCACCTTATTGGACCCCGGTACCTTTTATGCAGGATTTTTGGTTTACCCTGATATTTTCAGGGCTTCCAAAAGATTGTAAAAGTTTTGACTTAAAAGAAGTCATTCCTGAAGAAGGCGGTTTCTTTGTAGAATCTATAAAACGGAATTCATCAGATATCTACCGGGTGAAAATATCAGAATCCTATTAATATGAAAATAAGAGAAGAAAAGCTGGAAAAAATTATTCACTGGGCTGAAAATAACCCGGATATCCGTGCTGTTCTTCTGACCAGTTCGCTGGTGAATCCTTATGCTCCTGTAGATAACTTCAGTGACCTTGATGTGGAGCTGGTTTTTGACCGCAGACAGCCATACGAAATCAATAATGAATGGCTGAACCTTTTCGGTGAGCCTATTTCCATGGTAGAAGAAGATGACACGGTCTTCGACGGGAAACATGCGATGAAAATGGTGCTGTACAAAGACCATGTAAAAGTTGATTTCAAGTTGTACCAGATTTCAGAATTTATTGAAGAGATACAGCAGGAAAACCTTCCCGATGACTGGGATGTCGGTTATAAAGTGCTGATTGATAAAGATGGCCTTACAAAGGATATGAAGTCTCCAACCTATCAGTCGGTCATGATTCGGAAGCCGTCAGAAAAGAAATTTAAGCAATTGCTTAATGACTTCTGGTGGGATACTACTTATGTTGCCAAATGCCTGAAACGTGGAGACATTTTCTATGCTAAATTCATGTCTGAAAATATACTGCGGACAGATTATCTAGTTCCTTTGACCGAATGGTATATTGCTGCTGCCTCTGACTGGAATACTGTCACAACCAATAAACACGGGCGACTGTTCAAAAAATACCTTACAGCTGATCTTTGGAATAGGGTAGAAGCTACATTTTCAGGGAGTGATATCGAAGAAAACTGGACCGCTTTATGGGCTTATGCTGACCTGGTACATGAACTGGGCACATCATTGGCAGAAAAGCTCAGTTTTGAATACCCTTATACCCATGAAAATGATATCCGGAGTTACCTCAAAGAAGTACAGTCAATATCTTAAATCAAGGTAAATTCATTCTGACGGATCAGATTTTCAATACAATATTCAGCAATGGCTGTAATGGTTACAAACGGATTTACCCCAATGGTTCCGGGAATCAGTGATCCATCCAGAACATATAGATTTTCATGCTCTTTCAGTTTTCCGAATTCATTGGTGGCTTCACCCAGAACGCATCCTCCAAGCGGATGGTAACATATATCGGCTCCAAAACCATTATTGAACAGGAAGTGGCTGCGGGTTCCTCCGTTGGCCTTATTCATTTTCCGGACAAAATATTTGGCATTTTCCCTCATCTGGATGGTGTTGTTCTCATTCCAGTCGAGTTTCAGGGTCTGTTTTACTTTATCATAGGTCACTTCTCCCTTTTTATCCACTCTGTTGATCAGTAAATATAATGCGGTGGCAACGTCCATTCCCATAGGTAAAGGTGCTATTTCTGTGAAAAAAGGATGTTCCTTGTCGTCCCAGTTATCAATTCCTCCTACGGGAATTGTAGATTGTTTGGCTCCCGTACCTCCGGACAGTGGTTTTACCCAGTTTCTTCCGGTCATAAAATTTCCGTTATTACCCCATTTTTTTCCAATCTGTTCATTCACAGGAAGATTATTAATTGAATGGGATCTCAGCAGAAGCTGTAGTGTGCCCATCGTTCCGGCTGCAAGGATCAGTTTTTTGCAGTTGAAAGTTTTTTCAGAGACCTTATTGCCTGAAGTATCGATCTGGCGGGCATTCAAGGTATAGCTTTTATCTTCATTAAGCTGAATGGTATCTACACAATGCAGGTCCATGATTTCCAGGTTTCCGGTATCCATTGCTTTTTTGAGGTAGGTTTTATCCAGGCTGTTTTTACCGTAATTGTTCCCGTAGATCACTTCCGTATTAAGGGCAGACCGGGGAACTTCATTCCGGAATTCTTTTTCCATGTATTTAAAATCATAGACATTGGGAACCCTCATGGTTTTAAAACCCGCTTTATGGGCTTCCTCTTCACCCACTCTTGTGAATTTGTAATAAGGACAGTCCTTTAAAAACTGCTCATCAATCACATTTACCTTAAGCTCCCGGCGGACCAGAGGGAAATAATGACTGTAGAATTTTTCGGCATCAAGATCAGGAAACATTTCTTTGAAATAGCTTTCCTTTGGTGTTACAGCCATTCCGCCGTTCACTAGGGAACCTCCGCCTACACCTCTTCCTACCCAGATATTGATATGTTCAAAATCCAGCCGGTCGAGTATGCCGGTGAATGGAGTCAGTGAAAAAATATTCATAAAAGGAGCAATGCTTTTTTTCTTCAGCCATGCTGAGCTTTTGCCGGGTTTTAACAGATTGGAAAACGGGATGCCTGCTTTTTCCCAGTTAAGACCCATTTCAAGCATCAGTACTTTTTTTCCGGCCTCACAAAGACGCAGGGCAGAAACAGCACCGCCATATCCGCTGCCGATGATGATAACAGGAGCATCTGCAGTTTCCTTTAAGATATTGATCTTTTGCTCAGCAGCCCGGAAAAGCTCAGATTGAAGAAAATAAAAGCCGGATATTGCCAAAGCACTTGTCTTGATGAATTTCTTTCTGTCCATGCGCATTGTTTTTCAAAAAGTATGCTAGATAAACGGATGAGAATTTTATTTAAAACAGATTATGCTTTTTTATTACAAATTTAACTTTTGATAGATGGGAAATTCATAGCTTTACTTTATAATTTTAAAATTTCATGAAAAAATATATATTGCTCTTTTTGATCCTGCCCCTATGTTTTTTTGCTCAGAAAAAAGTTTCCCGAGAGGAAATGGAGGTACGGAAATTTCAGAAAGCATTGAATGCAGAATACCTTGATCCGAAAGAGACTCCATTAAGGGGAGATAACTTTAAAAATTTTAAAGAGCATCCGTTTTTTCCGTTTGATATAAAATACAGGGTCACTGCAAAATTTGTCAGAACACAGGATCCTAAACCGTTTGATCTGCCTACATCTTCAGGCAAGACAAAATCTTATCAGGAATATGGTAAAGCTACTTTTACGCTGGATGGAAAACCTTATACGCTTACTTTATACCAAAGCCTGGATCTGATCAAACAAAAGAAGTACAGAGATTATCTTTTTCTTCCGTTCAGAGATGCTACGAATGAAAAAGAAACCTACGGCGGCGGAAAGTATATGGACCTGAAGATTCCTAAGGGAAATACCATTATACTGGATTTTAACCAATCCTACCATCCTTTCTGCGCTTATAATGCCTACGACTATAACTGTCCTATAGTTCCCGAAGAAAATAAGCTTCCTGTAGAGATCCGTGCAGGAGTAATGTACGAAGACATCTATCACCACTAATATTATGATACATTTAAAATTCTTTACCCCGGAACACCTTACCGGAGTCAGCTATGCTTTGGATGAGAATCAGATGCGGTTTACAGCGACGGCTCAACAGGCTTTACAGAACATCAGTGAAAGGGACGATTCCGATGCATTTCCCATAACGATATTTGAGGATGATATTCCCGCAGGTTTTTTTGTCCTTGATTTTGGGAAAGATAAACTGGATCTTACTGATAATCAGGACTCGGTTTTGATACGTTCTCTGTCTGTGAATCCTCAGATGCAGGGAAGAGGAATCGGAAAACGTGCGATGATGAAAGTGGACGAGTTTGTAAGGGAACACTTTAAAAACTGTAATGAACTGGTATTGGCTGTCAATCAAAAAAATGATTCAGCCTATCATATTTACCTTCAGGCGGGCTACATCTATGACGGGAAAACAAGAATCGGAAGAAGCGGACCTCAGTATCTGATGCATAAAAAACTTTAATAAAATTTTAAAACCTTAATTTTCCTTCTGCAGATTTCTTTCCCTAACTTTGAGTAACATCAAACTCAAAATATGGAAATATCACTTCATAACCAGGTTGCTGTCGTTACAGGAGCTTCCAGTGGAATAGGTTCAGGAATTGCAAAATGCTTAGCTGCAGCAGGCGCTGTAGTAGTTGTCAATCATTCTTCAGAAAGATCTTCGGAAGAAGCAAAAGCCGTGCTGAAAGAAATTACAGATGCAGGCGGAAACGGGATCATGTACCAATGTGATGTTTCTAAGGAAGATCAGGTTGTAAAGATGTTTCAGGATGTTGTTGCTCAATTTCAGACCGTGGATATCCTGATCAACAATGCCGGTATTCAGAAAGATGCCAAGTTTACTGAAATGACCATAGATCAGTGGAATGCCGTAATAGGAGTGAATCTGACCGGACAGTTTCTTTGTGCCAGAGAAGCCATCAAGGAATTTTTACGCCGCGGGATAGATCCGTCCCGTTCCAAAGCCTGTGGAAAAATTATTCATATCAGTTCTGTGCATGAAGTTATTCCCTGGGCAGGACATGCCAACTATGCCTCAAGTAAAGGTGCTATCAGGATGCTGATGCAAACCCTGGCCCAAGAATATGGAGCCCATAAGATCCGTGTCAATTCTATCTGTCCGGGAGCTATTCAGACGCCAATCAATAAAGATGCATGGAGTACTCCGGAAGCGTTGGATTCCCTTCTTACCCTTATTCCCTACAACAGGATAGGGCAGCCTCAGGATATAGGAAATCTGGCTGCATTCCTTGCCAGCGACCTTGCCGACTATATTACAGGAACCAGCATTTTTGTTGACGGAGGAATGACAACATTCGAGAGCTTTTCTACCGGCGGATAATATTTCCGGCTTAAAGTTCAGGATTAATTCATAGCTCATTATTTATTACTCTATTCATAATCAGGATTTATGTCAGAAAAAGAAAGGCTTTCAGATATTTTATGGAAAAAATGGGGACCCTACGTCAGCAACCGTGAGTGGGGTCTTGTGCGTGAAGACTACAGTGAAAATGGAGATGCCTGGAACTATACGGGCCATCATACAGCAGAAGCCAAAACCTACAGATGGGGTGAAGAAGGGATCTGCGGGATCTGTGATGACCTTCAGAAGCTGGTGTTTTCCATAGGATTCTGGAATAAAAAAGACCGTATGGTGAAAGAACGTTTCTTTGGTCTTACCAACGGACAGGGAAATCATGGAGAAGATGTAAAGGAATATTTTTATTACCTGGATTCTACGCCTACGCACTCCTACATGAAGATGCTGTACAAATATCCGCAAAATGCATTTCCTTACGAAGATCTGATAAAAACAAATGCGGAAAGAAGCAAAAGCGAACCGGAATATGAGCTGATTGATACAGGTATTTTTGACCACAATGAATACTTCGATATCTTTATTGAATATGCCAAGGAAAGCCAGAATGATATATTGGTGAAATTAACGGTTGTCAATAAGTCCGGGAAACAGGCCCCTCTTGTTATCCTGCCAACTGTCTGGTTCCGGAATACCTGGAATTGGGGCTATGATGATTATAAGCCACAGTTGAATGCTGAAGAAGCCGATCATATTAAAGTCAGTCACAAAGATCTTGAAATCAGAAATATATATGCCAGGCAATCTGCAAAAGTTCTGTTTTGTGATAATGAAACAAATAATGAGAGACTTTACGGATCATCAAATGAATCAAAGTATTGTAAAGATGGGATCAATACATTTGTGATGACGGGAGATTCCCGGGCCGTCAGTCCTGATGCGGGAACAAAAGCTTCTTTTTTTATCGATGAATCTTTCAATGCCGGAGAAACGAAAGTATTTGAGTTCAGGATTTCAGATAAAGATTTGAAAGATCCGTTCCGGGATTTTAATGATATTTTTGAAACAAGGCATAAGGAAGCAGACGACTTTTATGCGGAAATCCAGAAAGGCATTGCCTCTGAAGATGAAAAACTGGTGCAGAGACAGGCATTTGCAGGGATGCTGTGGAATAAAATGTTCTATCATTACAATGTTGAAAAATGGCTGAAAGGAGATCCTGCAGAGGTGCCGCCACCCAGGTCACGGGAAAAGATCAGAAATTATGACTGGAAGCATCTCAATAATGAGCATATTATTTCCATGCCTGATAAATGGGAATATCCATGGTATGCAACCTGGGACCTGGCTTTTCATACCATCAGTTTTTCCCTGATTGATCCGGATTTTGCCAAACATCAGCTGAAACTTTTTCTCTTCGAATGGTATATGCATCCCAACGGACAGCTTCCTGCCTATGAATGGAATTTCAGTGATGTGAATCCTCCTGTACATGCCTGGGCTGTTTTCAGAGTATTTAAAATTGATGAATATCTGAAAGATAAACCCGATCTTGAATTTCTGGAAAGTGCTTTTCAAAAGCTGCTGATGAATTTTACCTGGTGGGTCAATAAAAAAGACACCAATGGAAACAACATCTTTGAAGGAGGCTTTCTGGGGCTTGATAATATAGGGGTATTCGACAGGAATTCTGTGCTTCCCAATGGAGAACAGTTGGAGCAGTCTGACGGTACAAGCTGGATGGCTATGTTTGCCCTGAATATGATGAGGATTGCCTTAGAGCTGGCACTTTACAATAGCGTGTATGAAGAAATGGCCATGAAGTTTTTTGAGCATTTCCTTTCTATTGCCCATTCTCTGGATAATATGGGCGATGAAAATTTCAGCCTTTGGGATGAAGAAGACGAATTTTTTTATGATGCCATTGCTTCCAGCGACGGAACCCACATGTATTTAAGATTACGAACCATTGTAGGACTGATCCCCATGTTTGCCGTTGAGGTGATTGATGATGAAATGATCGAGAATCTTCCCAATTTTAAAAAAAGAATGAAATGGGTCCTGGATAATAAGCCGGAACTGGCCTCACTGGTTTCAAGATGGGAAGTCAAGGGCCAGGATTCCAAGCACCTTTTATCATTGCTTCGGGGGCACCGGCTAAAAAGACTCCTGAAGAGAATGCTGAACCCGGAAGAGTTTTTAAGCGATTATGGGGTAAGAGCCCTTTCTAAAGAGTATGAAAACAATCCCTACACCCTGAATCTCAACGAAACAGATTATTGTGTACAATATACCCCTGCTGAAAGTGACAGCGGGCTTTTCGGAGGAAACAGCAATTGGCGGGGACCGGTCTGGTTTCCTATTAACTTTTTGATTATTGACAGCCTTCAGCGGTTTTTCTTCTATTATAGTCCCGATTTCCTGGTGGAATATCCTACAGGAAGCGGAAATTATTCCAATCTGGATCAGATAGCAGATTCATTAAACAAAAGACTGGCAAAAATATTTCTGAAAGATGAAAACGGAAAAAGACCTGTAAACGGGCAGTATGAAAGATTTCAAACCGATCCTGATTTTAAAGACTATATCCTGTTCTATGAATATTTTCATGGCGATAACGGCCGTGGAGTAGGAGCTTCACATCAGACCGGCTGGACCGGACTTATTGCAAAAATATTACAGCCAAGATTCCCTAAAAAAGAAATGGCAGAGTCTGAAACAGAAATGCCTGGAGATGTCGAAGAAAATAAAGAGTAAATGGTTGAATAATTTTTTACCTTTCATTCAAAGATCTGCTGTATCACTTCCAGTGATGCCGGGGTTTTGAAATCGGTGATATGGTAATGGTAATAGACCAGAAGGCTGTCCAGGAAATCTTTTCTTAAAGAAGAATGAATTTTTGTAGTATAAAAATTTTCAGCATTCAACGCAGTTTTCCAGACTGATGAAATCTCTTCACCGAATAACTGATGAGTAGGAGTAAAGGAAAATGTTCCTGTTTCAGGATCTAAAAACTTTCCGTCGTTCAATAGGGGGGCTACCCCCTGGATCTTCAGTACAGCAATCAGGAAAAGAATGTGAGCCTGATAGTTTCTGTTGATCAGTTCATTGATCAGTTTCTCAATTTCAACATAGATCTGGAGATTTTTATTTTCATATCTGAGAATATGGCTTAAAAAATCTGAAATAAAAAAGATCACGGTGTTGGCTTTTATATCCGTATCAATATCAGTATTCCTGATCAGCTCAAATTTTGAAACGGAAGGGATTCCATTGCCTTTTACGGGATTTACTGAAAAAACAAGTTGGTTCAACGGTTGTAGCAGGGCTTTCTTTTTATTCTTTTTAGAATAGACTCCTTTTAAGAAATAACTCTGAAAACCCTCTTCTTCTGTAAAACAATGCAGTACAGCATCATTTTCTCCATATTTAATATAGGAAAGTAAAAAACCGTTTTGTAAATTCATTAATTGACTACTCCTATTTTGGCTGTCGCTTTATCAGATCCGTCCTCATTGGTCATCAGTACAAAATACATTCCTGAAGCCACTCTGGTTCCTTTCTGATTGTTAAGATCCCACTCATAATATCCTCCTCTTGCCACGGCTGAATGCACTACGTTTCCGGCAGCATCTACAATTCTTATGTTGGTTTTTTCTGCCAGACCTTTGATGGTAACTTTTCCTTTGAAATTAGAGTAAACAACCGGGTTGGGATAAACCAGCACATCTCCGAAGTTCGCTGTTACATCTGCTACATCTCCCTGGTAGGTTACAATACCATTATACGTTACAAAATAAACTTTACCTGTCTTTTTATCTATTTTTATATCTGTGACATTGTTGGTAGGAAGTGGCGAATTCTCCCGGGTAAAGTGCTTGATGGTTTTCTGACCGTCAGACGACAGATAGTATACCCCGCCTCCTTCTACAGAAACCCATTTATGATCTCCGGCATCTACAGCAATCTGAAGAATGGCAGAATCTCTGAAAAGTTCTTCGCCAAGGCCGTTTTGCTCAATGATTATAGGTTCGGCTTTAGGCTGTGATGATTTTATTTCGGAAGCAGCATTCTGCAGTACTCTTATTCCCCCATAAGTACCAATCCAGGCGTCTCCGGCCTTATCAAATGCTACAGATAATGTTCCTTCCTTAAATCCGTTAGGTTCTCCCAAAATGTAGTCTGTATCATCAGAAAGATTGGTGGGGTTGTTATAATTATACGTCCAGAAATTAAGGGATCGCGGTAGAGGAACCCATAACATGTTTTCATGCAAAACAGGCTTCTGCACCGTTTCACTTGAAATGACAAGCGGTTTTACAATAAAGTTATCTGCCGCTTTATCATAAATAGCCATAGTAGCACTTACACCATTATTAAACCCTACAGATACGAAAATATTATTTTGCGAATCAGTAGCAAATCCTACCGGTCTTCGGGTGTATGGGTTAGCATCTAAATTATAATATTTTACCAGGTCAAAGTCCTTATTGCTGGCATTGTATTTCATTTTGTAGACCCCATTGTCAAACATCGTATAATTGGTAAAAAGGACCTCGCTATTGTCAGTTGGATTGAGAATAGCATCCAATACATTAATATATCTGGAATTATTATTGAAAAAAGAAGGGTAGATCCATTCAGTTCCGTTAAAATAATAGAATCCCGGTTTTTTAGGATTGTTGACAGGGTGGTTATAGTTATTAATTCTGGCTCCTGATGAAACCAAAAGCTGGTTATTATCGAATAAATTAATATTATAGGCAAAATTGAAATGTGGACCTGAAGGTTTATACGTCACATTACTTTCGTCTTTTATTCCTGACAAAACTGTTCCACTCAGTATTTTACCACCGGATGTGATGGCGGTGTTACATTCTTCTCCCGGGCTTATGGCATTCTGTGCGATTCCGTTCATCCCGTAGGTGTAGATCCTGGTATCAGTAACTACAATATTGTTGGATGATATAACAACGTCACGGATGTCACTGAATGAAGTCGGAAGCTGTGTAGGAGTTCCATTATTGTACATGAATGCTGCCGTTGCAGACGAAAAAACAAGTTCCGATTCAGAATCTATATGCTTGAAAGAGCCGGGAACTTCCGTTTTCCAGGTAGTGTATACCGGGAAAGTGGTATTCAGCTCATGACTTTTCAGACCGCTTTTGGTAACAGAATATACCTTGTTCCCAAATATGGTTGCTTCGTTGCTGGCTTCATAAGTTCCGCCCGTTATAAAGAATGCGGAATCCCCGAATTCTTTGTTATTCATATTAAATATGGAAACACCATAACCTACGGAAATCACCGCCTGGTTTCCGTGTATAGAAATATGATTGATCCTCTTATCTCCACTGTAACCTGCCGCAATAGGAATATCAACAATATATTTGATCTCCTGCGGAGTAATAACATCCATGGAACCATTATCATAACCAATCAGTCCTGTTTTGGTCTGAGGATTATAATCGAAGGCTGTTATACCGATGTTATGAAGCCCATTGGCTTTAGACAGCTTTGTAATCTCTCCCGTTGCTATTGTATAATAGAATATTCCGTTTTCTGTAGCTGCAATAATTTTCCCATTATCCTCTTTCATAGCGAAGACATTGTTGTAAGAGAAAAGATCCGCCCATTTTTTGGATGAAATGACCTGTGCTTTAGTAAACTGCAGAGAGGCTAAAATACCAAGAGAAATTATAGAGAGTTTTTTCATATTATGCTGTTATGCTGCTGTCTATTACCTGATTATTCCAGGAGATATGCTTTACGTTTTTGTTTGTATCAAAATAAAAATCTATCCTGCCTAAAAGAAGACCTGCCCATCCCACCTGGTTGACAAGAACATTTTTACCCTGTCTGTTGGTGAAAGTCTGAGGTTCCGGAAGGAAGGTATGGGTATGGCCGCCTAAGATTATATCAATATTTTCCGTATTGGCTGCCAGGATTTTATCACTTATTTTACCAGGTTCGTCTCTGTAATCGTAGCCTATGTGTGAAAGGCAGATCACAAGATCACATTTTTGTTCTTTTTTCAGGAAATTTGAATAATGCTGTGCTACATCAACCGGGTTGGTGTAAACGGTTTCAGCATATTGCTTTTTGCCTACAAGACCGTCCAGTTGGATTCCGACCCCGAAAATTCCCACTTTAATTCCATTCTTGTTGAAGATTTTATAAGGGGAAGTTTTTCCGTCCAGAATCGTATTTTTAAAATCATAATTGGAACAGATAAACGGAAACTTCGCATTAGGAAGTACTTTTGAGAACCCTTCCAATCCGTTATCAAAATCATGATTCCCCATGGTAGAAGCATCGTACTTCATCATAGACATTAGTTTGAATTCCAGTTCCCCGCCAAAGAAATTAAAATACGGTGTTCCCTGGAAAATATCTCCTGAATCAAGAAGCAGTACATTGCTTTCCTGATTTCTGATCTGCTGAATTAAGCTAGCTCTTCTTGCAAAGCCTCCCTGATTAGGATTTTTGGTATAGCTTGCGTCAAAAGGCTCTATTCTGCTATGCTGGTCATTGGTATGAAGAATAGTCAGTTTATTTGCGGATTTTAAATCAAGAATTTTGAGTTCTTCCGCCATCATCATATTGGGAGCTAAGGCCATTGCCAAAGATCCGCCACCTATTGCTTTTAAAAAACTTTTTCTATCCATTACTTCTTACCTGTAAAATTTAAACGAACATCCGTAGCAGGAACTATTTCAGGATTTTTCTTGAACCATTCAATGTATAAATCCCTGAGCTTTACTCCTGTAGCGATTGATTCTCCCTTTGAGAAAAACTTCATATTGTCACCGCCCAGAGCAAGATAGTCTGATGTAGCAATATAGTAGTCACGGTTCGGATCTACTGTTTTTCCGTTAATTAAAGATTGGGTTAACTGTCCGTTTTTGGTTTCTATGTATAAATGAGAGACCGGATTATTGACCTGTGTTTTCGCATAATACTCAAAAAGTCCGGCCAAATCTGCACCTTTCATTTTCACAATAATCAGTTCATTCTCGAAGGGCATTACTTCAAAAAGATTTTTCAGCATAATATCACCTTTCCCGATCGTAGTCCGGATTCCTCCGATATTGATCAATGCTGCATCCACATTTTGTTTAAGGTGGGTTTTCGCCCATGCATCTCCTCCTTCAAGAGTGTAATCGGCTAAAAGATTTCCCAGATTGCTGTTGTCCCCCTGCTTTGTAAGATCCACATTGGTATGTGATATCTTCTGGTTCATTTCTTTATCCAGTTTCTGCTTATAGGGTTCAATAAACTTTACAAACTCCTCATCATTTTTCAGCTCATTATTAATAGAAATATTTTTCTGGGTTTTCACGTCAGCAAGCTGCAGCGTAGAAGCTGTTTTGCATGCTGTAAGCGAAGCCAGAGCAATTCCTAGTAACAAGAATTTATTTTTCATATGTTGTAAATTATTTTAATAAGGTCATATGCAACCGCCGGTTCTTTTGTGTTTTTGATAAACAATTCATGTCTTAGCGATTTCATAATATCTTTTAGTATATGCAAATATAACTATATGTATAATAAAACATTATTATTTATTATAAATTCTTACGGTAAATGATTAAATTTGGCAAAAATAATTCGAACAGATGAGCATTTTAAAAGGAGTAGGTGTTGCGTTGGTGACGCCCTTTAATGAAGATTTATCCGTTGACTTTGACAGTTTAACAAAACTTGTTGAGTATAATATTGAAAACGGAACCAATTATTTGGTAGTATTGGGAACTACGGCAGAGGCCGCAACGCTTTCTGATGAAGAGAAGAAACAGGTAATTGAGCATATCATTAAGGTGAATAATAAACGTCTTCCATTGGTATTGGGAATTGGCGGCAACAATACTCTTGAAGTCAAGAAACAGATTGAAGAAGCAGACCTTTCTGCATTTGAAGCCGTACTTTCTGTATCTCCTTACTATAACAAACCTAACCAGGAAGGCCTTTACCAGCACTATAAAGCACTGGCTTCTACCGGTAAGAATATCATTATTTATAATGTGCCTTCAAGAACAGGACAGAATGTTGAAGCAGATACGACTATCCGCCTTGCAAAAGAGTTTTCCAACCTTTTTATGATCAAAGAAGCAGCACCGAATATTCTACAGTATTTCGATATTCTGAGAAAGAAACCTGAAGGATTCTCTTTAGTTTCCGGAGATGATGAATATACACTTCCGGTGACTCTGGCAGGTGGAAACGGAGTGATTTCTGTCATAGGGCAGGCCTATCCGAAAGAATTTTCCACGATGGTTCAGCTGGCATTTGATGGTAAAGTGAAAGAGGCATATGAAATCCACAATAAACTGGTTGAGATTACCCGTCTGATTTTTGCAGAAGGAAACCCTTGTGGTATTAAAGTAGTATTGGCTGAAAAGGGAATCATTAAAAATTACTTAAGACTTCCTTTAGTAGCTGCTTCAGAAGGCCTTTATGCAAAAATCAAAGCTGAAATGGCAACTATTTAACAATTACACTGAATAGTAACGTTCAGTATGATTTGTAACCAGGCAGTCATGTTTTACTATTCATTAATTAAAATATAATCAGGTGAAAAGCTCAGGCTTTTCACTTTTTTTAATCATCAAACACTTTATATTATTTAAATTATGAAATTTATACAAGCTACAGAAAATGACATTCCCCTGATTCAGAACCTGGCCCGCAGATCGTGGGAGAAAGCGTATGCTGATATTCTTTCGGCAGAGCAGATGGAATATATGCTGTCTGAAATGTATTCTGACACCGAAATTAAAAAACATCTCCTGAATCCCGATTATCACTATTACCTGATCCAGGATGAGGATCTTTCCTATGACGGTTTCATCGGCTACGAGCACAATTATGAAGAAAAATCTACCAAACTGCACCGCATTTATCTGGTACCGGAAAGTAAAGGAAAAGGATTGGGAAAAGCAGCACTTCAGTTTCTGAATCATAAAGTCTCTGAAAACGGAAACAACAGGATTATTCTGAATGTGAATAAACACAATGCTGCCAGAAACTTCTATGAATCCCAGGGATACAGGGTATATGACGAAGGTGTTTTTGATATCGGTAACGGATTTGTCATGGATGATTATCTGATGGAATTCCTAATTCACATATAATTGACTTAAAATTTTGTAACTTTATCCTGTAATTCTATAACAAGTGATTTCTCTTTTTGAATCATCTTTGCTTCAGAACCAAATCACTTACAATAATACATTCATATGCTTGGTTTTGAGCTGAATCAGCTTTTTATCAGTATATTTTTTTCATCCTTAGTGTTTAAATTCCTGTATTCCCATATACAGGAGTTTTTTTGTATTGATAGTATATTAAAAAAATATACTTCTATTTCACATTCAATTGAAATAAATTGTTATATTTACTAAATATTTGACTTATTTACTACTAGGATGAAAATGTATGTTAAATTTGATTTCAATGCCCTCTGCAAAAAGGTATTGGACGAGAAACTTAAAGAGCACGGTCTGAAGTACCGCTTGCTTAATTTTGGTGAAGTGGAATTTTACGAACCCTTTACCCAGGAACAGCATCATCTTTTTAAGAAAAATCTCGGCGAATATGGTATTGAAATCATAGAAAGTCAGAAGACCGCCCTGGTTCAGAAAATAAAAGATGCGATTGTAGAACTTGTTTTTTCTGATGAAATTATCCCGGTGAAGGCATCCATTTATATTTCTGAAAAGCTGAACCACAGCTATGGGTACCTTTCCAATCTGTTTTCAGAAATTGCTTTTACTTCTATAGAAAATTTTATAATTCTTCAGAAAATAGAGCACGCAAAAGCTTTGATCATCAGAAATAAGCAGAGCCTTACAGAAATTGCCCACAAGCTGAACTATTCCAGTGTGGCGCACCTAAGTACCCAATTTAAAAATACAACAGGAGTCACTCCGTCCCAGTTCCAAAAAATTATAGGAAGAAGAAGAAAAGCCCAGAACACGGCCATAAACCCTAAAATGCAGTATGAATAAAGAATTTCTGAACGTAATAGTAGCAGATAACGATGAAAACACTTTGATTTTTTTTAAAAATATTTTGAAAGAGCTTAAAATCTCTATAAAAGTTCAGTGCTTCAGCAACGGTAAAAGTCTGATGGAATATTTGAATCATGAAGATGCAGTAGTGCCTGAAATCGTTTTTATAAAATACAGAATTCCCGGAAAAGACAGTATGGAATGCTTAGATGAAATTCATTCAGATCTGAAATTCAGTAATATGGTGACCGCCATTTACTCCGAACCGATTCCGGAAGATGAAATTGAAGATATTTTTGTAAAAGGGGCTAATATTTATATGAAAAAACCTGAAGCTTTTGAAGCTCTTAAGAAGGTGCTTACAGAAATTATTACGATCAATTGGCAGTATTATACTTCAGGTCTGAATAAAGATAATTTTATTCTTAAAGTATGATGAATACTCGGTTTTTTGAAATTCCTACGGTTGGGAATAAAATGGTATTTATTGCATACTATTCACAAATAGGTGAAAATTTTATAACTAAAAATTAAAATAATATAAAATGGATTTCAATTAATATCCTGACATTTGTATCAGTAAGCTCAGTGACACAAATTTGACTATATAGAAGAAGATACAGATGAATGGAAGGCAATTGTTTCAGGAAAAACAAGATATTATATAAATCACGATGTTAGTTAACAAAATGAATTATATTGATTTCCAATTTTAAAGCACAGAAGATCTTTAAACAAAACGGTACAATCATGAAAACTCAAGATAGTTGGAGGTATTTTTATTCGTTTCATTCCCTCATCTCCACTATACGCAGTTAGTTTTTATAATAAGCAAGTTGGAAAAATAATTCATTTTGTTTTTTATAATTTATTTTAATAGTTAGGGCCATTACCATATTCAAATAATAAATAAATATTTTCACACCACATCACAAAATATTAAGCCTGAGCTATTAAAATAAATTTTTTTACAAGACCAAAAGTAATTTCTTCTAAATAACAGTTTTATAAGGGGACCGCAGGAAAATTTTTTCTGCGGTTTTTTTTATGAAATTTTACTCCACTTATTTTTGCCTTTATAATACCGGATGTAGTAATTCCTGATGATCATATTGTCTGGTCTTGTCAGCATAGGATCAGCTTCCAGAATTCTGTCAACTGTATTTTTTGTCGTTTTGATGATGGCAGAATCATTAACGAGATCCAGTCTTTTGAAATCTACGACCCCACTTTGCTGGGTTCCCAGAATATCACCGGGTCCCCGGAGCTGCATGTCTACTTCAGATATTTTAAAACCGTCATTCGTTTCGGTCATTGTTTTGATCCGGGTCCTGCTTTCCTTAGATAATTTGTCAGAAGTCATCAGGATACAGTAGCTTTGCTCAGCACCTCTTCCTACACGTCCTCTGAGCTGATGAAGCTGTGAAAGACCAAACCTTTCGGAGCTTTCAATCACCATTACAGATGCATTAGGAACATTTACCCCTACCTCAATTACCGTAGTGGCTACCATAATTTCAGCCTTTCCCGAAGCAAAATAAGCCATGGCTGCATCTTTTTCATCAGGTTTCATTTTCCCATGAAGCATCGTTACATTGTAGTCTGAAAAATAATCCATGACGTGCTCCAGGCCTTCCATCAGGTTTTTATAATCAAGAGTTTCAGATTCCTCAATCAATGGATATACAAAATAAACCTGTCTTCCTTTCTTAATCTCCTCCTTACAGAAATTATAAACGTAAAGCCTGTCTTTTTCACGTCTGTGAGCAGTAATGATAGGTTTTCTTCCCACCGGCATTTCATCAATCACAGAAACATCCAGATCGGAATAAAAACTCATGGCCAGCGTCCTTGGAATAGGCGTAGCCGTCATCACCAGAATATGGGGAGGTATTTTGTTTTTAGCCCATAATTTTGCCCTTTGCGCTACCCCAAACCGGTGCTGCTCATCAATGATGGCCAGACCAAGATTTTTGAACTTCACTTTATCTTCCAAGACGGCATGGGTTCCCACTAAAATAGAAAGACTTCCGTTTTCAAGTTCTTCATGGATAATCCTTCTTTCGGCAGCTTTGGTAGAGCCTGTCAGAAGGCGGACATTGATTTCCGTTTTTTCAAGAAGATCTTTAATTCCATTATAATGCTGCTGGGCAAGAATTTCGGTAGGGGCCATCATACAGCTCTGGAAGCCATTATCCATAGCGATAAGCATCGTAAGTAATGCCACCATTGTTTTTCCTGAGCCTACATCTCCCTGCAACAGTCTGTTCATCTGGATCGGCCTTTTCATATCCATCCGGATTTCCTTTAAAACCCTTTTCTGGGCATTCGTGAGCTCAAAAGGAAGATGGTTCTCATAAAAGCCGTTGAAATGATCCCCAATGATAGGGAAGGGATTACCATAGGACTGGGTTTTATGATTAAGCTTTTTCAAACCGTATCCCAGCTGAAAAAAGAAAGATTCTTCAAACTTTAACCGGAAATCAGCTTTATTAAAATGTTCCAGATCCTTTGGGAAATGAACGTTGAGAAAAGCATGCTGCCTGGATATCAACTTGAAAGTTTTCATCAGGTATTCCGGGAAGTTTTCTTCAATAAGATTCGGGATCTCTTTGCAGATATTCTTCAGAGCATTCTGAAAGAATCTTTGGCCAAGTCCTCTTTTGGTCAGTTTTTCAGAACTGGGATAAATAGGCTTCAGCCGGGTATCTCCCTCTTTCTTTTCTTCTACCGTTTCAATTTCCGGATGTGGCATCGAAAACTGACGGTTGAAAACATTGATTTTCCCGAAGATATAAACCTCTCTGTTGATGGGTAGCTGTTCTTTCAGCCACTTTGAATACTGAAACCATACAAGATCCATACTTCCGGTTTCATCATTGAATTTAGCAGATAATCTTTTGGTTTTTCCGGTCTGAATTTCCTGAACCTGGGTGATTCTTCCTTTAAGCTGTATCTCCTGGCTGCTCTCTTCCTGAAGTTGTGATACTTTATAGACCTTGCTTTTATCTAAATAGCGGAGAGGATAGAAGTTGAGCATATCTTCTACAGTAGACAGCCCCAATACTCCTTTGATGAGTTTGGCTCTTTCCGGACCTATGCCTTTTACGTATTCTATGGAAGTATCTAATGTCATTTGAAAAACGAGCCCTAATTTCGGGAAAATAGCTGGGATTTGAAATTTTTCCCTCCAAAATATTAAAAATTGAGGCATGAAAAAAGGCTTTCAGATCCTGAAAGCCTTTTTGTGTATTTAATCTTTGATTTTAGATTTAAATTTTTTCTGGTAATCTTCCCATTGTTCCCGGGTTCTGATCTTTTTAAAAAGATCTTTTGAAATCAGCTCCAGGTAAGGTTCCAGTTCTTTTGCAGACAATTCCCCCTGAAGAATGGTAATCGGGTCACCATGTTCATCCAGAAAAACAGTACTCGGAACAGCTCCTACGTTCATATACTGGGTAAATTCGTGCAGGGAGTTTCTTCCTTTCTTCTGTTCGGTATTGGGATTTGAAAATGTTCTTCCAAAAATTTCAAGACTTTTTTTCTCTTCTGCATTAAACTTTACGGGATAATAATTCTCATTTAAGATCTGAGCTATTACAGGATGGCCGTATGTTTTTTTATCCATGATCTTGCATGGGCCGCACCAGTCTGCATAAAAATCAATAAGGATTTTTTTAGGATTTTCCTTTTGAGCTTTTAAAGCTTCTTCAATGGTCATCCATTTTACCTGGGCGAAACTGAAATTTAATAGTAATAAGAGAACTATGCTTAAAATTTTCTTCATAATTTGATATTTACGTAAAAATAAGCATAATTACTTATTTTTTATTTTACATCCTGCATTAATTTTTTCACGTACGGAGATATCAAAATTAATACCACTCCGGCAATTACAGCGTATAATCCTAATTGTTTATATCCATCAGTATAAGTGATTAAAGCATCATAGTTGGTAGAGCCTTCTTTGGCTGTAGCCATACCGGCGCCGATAATTCCCGCAACGTACTGTCCGTAAGCAGAAGCAAGGAACCACATTCCCATCATCATTCCCTGAAGATTCTTCGTAGAAAGCTTGGTCATGATCGATAATCCGATGGGAGAGAGACAAAGTTCTCCAAGGGTAATGATCAGTAATGCCAATGTGAAGAAGTTAAGGGAAGTGATCCCCTGAAGGTTGGCGAACAAACGGGTGGCAAACAGGACATAATATCCTAATCCTAAGAAAATGAATCCCAAACCGAATTTAATAATCGTGTTCGGTTCAATTTTTCTTTTATTCAGCCAGATCCAGAGAAGTCCTATAAGGGGTGCCAGGAAAATGATAAAGAAGGCTCCTCCCGAATTGTTCACTCCGTTTGGATCCAGTCCAAGAAGATCTTTATTCAGGTTTTTTGCAGCGAAAATACTCAAAGAACCTCCACTTTGCTCATAAATACCCCAGAATATAATGGAGAAGATAATGAAAACCAGTGCTGCCCAAAGCTTTTTACGCTCAGAAGCCGTTACTTTAGACATTTCATAGAATAAATAGATCAATGTCAACGGGCCTATTGTCCACATAAAATAATCGGTATATTCTGTTTTGGCCACCATGGTCATAATAACCGGAACAAAAATCAATGACAGAACATACACTCCATATTCTTTCCACTTCGGAATAGGAGCTGCTTTCACTTCAGCTAAAGGATGGCCCGGCTGAAGTCCTATAGTTCCCAGTCTTCTTTGCGTAAAGACGAAATTGATAAGGCTCACCACCATTACAATGGAAGCTAATCCAAACGCAATATGCCATCTCATTTCTTCAGCAATGATATTACCAAGAAACTCTCCTTTACCGATAGCGATACATAAATAGCCTCCTAATAATGCACCCAGGTTAATCCCTGCATAAAAAAGTGAAAAGCCGGCATCCGCTCTTGAATCATTAGGCTTGTAAAGCTGGCCTACCATAGATGAAATATTAGGTTTGAAGAAACCTGTTCCTACTACGGTAAATGCAATGCCCAGGAAAAAGAACTTGTGCGGGTCGGTTGCCAGAATCAAACTTCCGACAATCATCAGAAGTCCGCCCCAGAAAAGTGATTTTCTGAATCCTAAAATTTTGTCTGCAAAAAGACCTCCTACGAAAGTGAAGGCATATACAAAAGCCTGTGTGGCCCCATACTGAAGGTTGGCTTCTCTTTCATGGAAGTTGAGCTGTGAGATCATAAAGAAAACAAGCATTCCACGCATTCCGTAGAAGCAGAAGCGTTCCCACATTTCAGAGAAAAACAGGCTCCAGATCTGTCTGGGATATTTTCCTTTGAAATTTTGTATTTCATCTAAAGTTACACTCATAATGATGTATGATTAAGTTTTAATTAAGGGTTTTTATTGTTCTGATCCAGTTCAAAACGGATTCTGTCCTGGTCGATGATTTGTTTCAGTTCTTCTTCTTTTGGGAGGTACAGCAGGTATTTGCTGGCAAATAAATTGTTTTTATCATTCAGTACGGAATATTTCACAATAGTTTCGTCCTTTTCGGAACACAGGAGGATTCCGATGGTAGGATTATCTCCTTCGCCACGTTTAAGATCATCATACATTCTTACATACATATCGATCTGTCCGATATCCTGATGGGAAAGTTCTCCGGTTTTTAAATCGATAATGACAAAGCATTTTAATATGTAATTATAGAATACAAGATCTATGTAGAAGTCCGATGTATCTGTTGAAATATGTTGCTGTCTGGCAACAAAAGCAAATCCTTTTCCGAATTCCAGTAAAAACTTTTGAATATGGTCAATAATAGCCGTTTCAATTTCTTTTTCGGAGAACTGTTCATCAGCTTTTAAACCTAAAAATTCAAAAATATATGGATCTTTTAAAACGCTCTGGATGTTTTTAGCCGGTGATTTTTTATGTTCAAGAACTCTTTCGTACGCAAGGGAATTGATCTGCCTTTTTAAATCTCTTACATTCCAATTATTCTGTACTGCCTCATTGAGATAATACTGTCTTTTGTTTTCATCATCCTGGCTGGAAAGCAGACGGTAATGAGACCAGCTCAATTGTTGAGACAATGTGTCAACAATTGGGAATGCAGTGTAAAACTTGCGCATATTGGAGAGATTGGTATAATCAAACCCTTTTCCAAATTCTAAACTAAGCTTCTGAGAGAGATTTCTTAAAGTGTATTTTCCGTATTCCGCACGTTCTTTTCCCTGTTGCTCATCTTCAACAATAAGTTTACCAATCTGCCAGTAAGTGAGCAGTAGAGTAGAATTCGCTATTCGAAAAACCTTTTCGCGCGACTGCCTAATGATCTCCTTTACGGATTGGAATAAAGAATCTTCGGAAATTTCCATCATACGAAAATAAAAAAAACCTCTGACTTGGCAGAGGTTTTTATTCATATTTTGTGAACACACTTAGTTGACACCGTGCATCATTTTCTTTAAGATAGGTGAAAGTAAACCTAAAATCACTGAAGCAATACCACAAAGCACAACGAATACCATAAAGAATTCGAATAAATTATGGATCTCAAATCCTACGAATGTAGGGTTATGCAATGGTAACTGAGCTTTTTCGAATGCTGCTACCTGGTCAGCTGTAAGGGTTACTTTTTTATCCAGAACATCCTGTAAGTTAACTCCTATTTCCTGAGCTTTTTTAAACTTATCACCTGTTGCAGGGATAAGCGCTCCTAATGAACCTGCCAAAGCATAGCCGGCAGCATTGGAAATGAAGAATACACCATACAATAACGAAGCAAATCTCTTGGGAGCAAGCTTACCTACCAATGATAAACCGATTGGAGAAAGACAAAGCTCACCACAAGTCTGGATGAAATAAAGTAGCATTAGCCATTTGATAGCTAATAAACCTGAATTTCCTAAATCTTTTACATTGTGCGCAATGATAAAATAAGAAAGAGCGATCAATGCTAATCCCATCGCTTGTTTGAACGGAGATACAGGCTCTTTTCCTCTCGCTCTAAGCTTATCCCAGCATAAACTGAAAGGAACAGCCAGAATAACCACGAAGATTCCGTTGAAGATCTGAACCATTGAAGGCGGCATATTCCATCCTAAGATATTTCTGTCGGTCTGGTTATCTGCAATAAACGTTAAAGAAGATCCTGCCTGTTCGAATGCAGCCCAGAAGAAAATAATAAAGAATGAAACGATATAGATTACCCAGATTCTTTGTCTTTCAACCTTGTTTTCAGCAGAAGACATGATCAGGAATGCCAGGGAAATACCGGCAGCATAGATGAACGGATAGATGATTCCTTTGATCATTTGCCCCATCTCCATAGAGTTGAACCCAAGTTCTCCTACCAGTAAATATCTGAATACAAAGAACAGAACAGCAAATATACCTACAGTGATTCCTAAAGACATCCCTGAGAATTTAGCTGTCTGAGATTCTCCTTCTTCGAAATCTGCAGTACTGTTATTTTTTGGTAATCCTCCGATAGGTCTTCCTTCCGGAGTTACAACGTATTTATTTTTAAGGATGAAGAATGTTACAGTTCCAATAAGCATCGCAATTGAAGCTGCCAGGAATCCCCATTTGAAAGCAAAAATATCTCTTACTCCGGTTGCAGCATCTTTTACGTCACCTACGTAAGGACAGATAAACTGACCTAAGAATGCTCCGATGTTGATCCCCATATAGAAAATGGTGAATGCAGAGTCAAGTTTAGACTTTTCCTGCTTCGGATAAAGACTTCCTACCATTGAGGAAATATTCGGCTTGAAGAATCCGTTACCAAAGATGATAACAAATAAAGCCAGCCACATGATAAGCTTGGCACTGCCAAGATCAGCAGAGAAAGTTGAGGCACTGATGAATAGTAAAAACTGACCAATGGCCATCAATGATCCACCTACGATAATGGCAAATCTGTTTCCGATATATTTATCAGCAATGAATCCTCCCAAAAGAGGTGTTAAATAACATAAAGCCAGGAATCCACCATAGATGATCGCAGCATCTGCTTCTTTTATCAATAAGGAATTTACCATGAAGAGCGTCAAAAGTGCCCTCATCCCATAAAAGTTGAAACGCTCCCACATTTCCGTTCCGAAAAGAACCCATAACCCTTTTGGATGTCTGGAATTCTTATTCTCTACAAATTCATCCGGTTTCGGACTCAATGCTTCAATATTATCCATTTTTACTGTTAATTTTTGTTAAGACTGACAAATATAGTTTATTTTAGGTTTTTGGCAAGTTTTTAATTTTATTTTTAAATAAAAAAGCTGCAGATGAATCTGCAGCTTGATATTCTTTATAATATTAAGGATTAGTGTCCTTTTTCCTTCATGATTTTATTTAACCTTTTTAACATGGAAAGACCTAAAAGGGTAGCAAATATTAACAAAGCGAAATTCACAAGGAAATAATTTGTCTTGTTTTCGTAATTGTACCATGTACTGGCCAGGATTCCTGAAAGTTTATTTCCTACAGAATTCGCCAGGAAGAAACCACCCATCATCAATGCAGTGATCCTCGCAGGTGAAAGTTTGGAAACGAAAGAAAGTCCCATTGGTGAAAGGCATAATTCCCCTATTGTGATCACTCCGTAACTTGCTACAAGCCACAAAGGAGAAACTTTTACAGCCCCGTTATCTCCGGCCATTACTGCCAGTACCATTACCAGACATGAAAGTCCTGAAATGAACAGCCCCAGAACGATCTTGGTTGGCGTTAACGGCTCTTTTCCTTTTCTTCTCAGAAGTGCCCAGAAACCTACGATAACAGGAGTTAAAGCAATTACCCAGAATGGGTTGATAGACTGGAATAATTCCGTATTGTATAAATAAACTTTACTTTCAGGGTTTTTCTCAAGCGCAGCACGCTGTTCAGGAGAGATATTTTTAAAATAAACGTCTTTTCCTGTTTCTTTTTTAGTGTCTCCATTCTCATCCTTTTGAGATCTGAACTGGTTGTCATACACAGGTGTTTCTTTATCCTCGTAGCTTTTACCATCCACCATATAGATGCCTTCTAACGGTTTTTCAAGAGAGGCAGGAACACTTCTGTCCGTATAATAATTAGCCCATCTTGTCAAGGCAGTACCATTTTGCTTGAAAACAGCCCAGAAGAACATACTGATCAGGAATACGGAAAGTAATGCACCAATCGATGCTTTTTCATCAGGCTTAGCCTTAAAGTACAGAGAAGCATAGAAGTAAATAACAGGAATACAGGCGAAAATAAAGGCATCCGTACTGTCACTTCCAAAAATATTATTGGGAATAAACCATCCTATAGCTCCGGCAGCAATAGCAGGAACAAATACTTTCATCATGATCTCGGAAAGCTTTGTATCTCCTTCCTGTACAGGTTTCATCTGTGCAGCATGAATATAATGTTTTCTTCCGATGGTAAAAATAACCATACCGATCAGCATTCCCACTCCGGCTGTAATAAACGCTTCACCCCAACCGAATTTATTACGCATAAAGGCCGCAATAATATTACAGATAAATGCCCCGATATTGATCCCCATATAGAAAATATTGTACCCGGAATCTTTGTTGGCTTTGTAAGGCTCTTCAGAATATAGATTACCCAAAAGAGTAGAAATAGTAGGTTTAAAGAAACCGTTTCCGATAATGATCAACGCCAGGGAAGTATAGAATAAAGGTAATTCTTTGAAAACACCCATTCCTATATAGCCGGCAGCCATCAGGAAACCACCAAGGTAAATAGATTTGATATATCCTAAAACCCTGTCAGCAAGAAATCCTCCGATAAAAGGAGTAAGATATGTCAGTGCAATATATGTCCCGAAAATATCATCAGCCGTTTTATCAGGCAATCCAAGGCCTCCTTTCATGCCGGCAGGCTCAATCACATACAGAACAAAGATTCCAAGAATCAGGTAGTACCCGAAACGCTCCCACATTTCTGTAAAAAAGAGATAGGGCAGCCCTTTAGGATGTTTAGTCTTCATATATTCAATTTTCAAATTTCCCAAAATTAGGTTTTTAATTTCAATTGATAAAATAAATAATACACGGGCAAATGATTAATAAAACAAATAAAAATCCCTTCCATAATTTTGAAAGGGATTTTTATAGTAGGTTTTAATTTTTCTGGCTTACCGGAGGAGGTAAAGGAGCCTGTACATTGATGATTTCAACAAGCTTATCAGCGGTCTTTATTTTTACAGCGCCATTGATAAAGCTTTGCATTTCTTTTTCATGAGTAATAAAGGCTTTCTCCGGAGATCCCGCAGTAAGGGTTGCACAATACAGGTCATCGGTGATGAAGTGGTTCCGGATAATATCATAACCGGAATCTACATCATGAAACTGTATATAAAACATTTCCACCCCGTTCACTGTTCTGAATTCCGTTTTCCTTATTTTATAATGACCTGGATTCATCAGTAAGTTTGTGAGAACGCTATTTCTGATATCATACAATGTAGTTTCTCTGTCTACAGGAGAGCTTCCAAAAGAGGCCTGTAAATCTTTGTTTACAATCCCCTGCAATGAAAATTCTCCAAGAGTATATTGATGCTGTTCCTCTGTAATGCTCCATTGTTTCGGATCATAATAAAACCCGGCATCTGTTCTTTTACTTTGGGCTAATGATGTAGCGGTTTTAGGAAAATCAAACCTGCTTTTGCTGATCAGTGTATTTTCATAAAAGCCTTCCGTTTTTTTATTCATAAATTTCCATTGACCATTACCGGAAAGGATTACCTTTTGATCTCCAGCCGTAGAAGCCTCCAGTATAGTAAAGCTTCCCAGGCTGTCAGGATAGGGTTTCCAGGTCTTATCTTCAAAAAGCATAACCTTTCTGCCGTCATTTGTTACAGCTGTCTGTGAAAACAGTGCAGACCAGCATACCAGAAATAGTAAATAAAATACGGATTTCATCAATCAGTCCTATAAATTATTCAGGATAAAATCCGTCATTTTCTGATACAGCTGCGGTCTTGTCTGGCCACCGTAAATTCCGTGGTTTTTATCCGGATAGGCCATGAAATCAAACTGTTTTTTGTTTTGGATCAAAGCCTCGGAAAATTCCATAGAATTCTGGAAATGTACATTATCATCAGCCGTTCCGTGGATTAATAAAAACTTACCTTTCAGTAAATTGGAATATTCTGTAGGGGAGTTCTTATCATATCCGTCCGGATTTTCCTGAGGAGTTCTCATGAATCTTTCCGTATAGACAGAATCATAATATCTCCAGTTGGTAACCGGTGCTACAGCAATTCCCATTTTGAAAACATCTGCTCCCTTGGTCATTGCCAAACTGGTCATATACCCTCCGAAGCTCCAGCCGAACATTCCGATTCTGCTTTTGTCAATATAAGACTGGGTTCCGAACCACTTTGCAGCGGTGATCTGGTCTTCAATCTCATATTTTCCAAGGTTCATATAAGTTACTTTTTTGTATTTAGCACCTTTATAGCCCGTTCCGCGGCCGTCTACACATGCCACGATATAGCCTTTCTGTACAAGGTGATTGAACCACATGGCATTTCCGTTATCCCATGAATTGGCAACCTGTTGAGATCCCGGTCCGGAATACTGGAACATAAACAGCGGATATTTCTTTTTCGGATCAAAGTTTTTAGGTTTCATGACCCATGCATTCATCTGGTCACCTGCAGCATTGGGAATCGTAATGAATTCTTTTTCAACAAAATTATCTGCTTTTAATTTCTGTAGCTGGTCATTGTTGTTCTGAAGCTCTTTTACGGCTTTTCCGTTCCCGTCTTTTAAAACGTAAGTATAAGGTCTTGCTGCAGTAGAAGATGTTTCAATGAAATAACTGTAATTTTTGCTGAAGTTGGCAGAGTTGTTTCCTTCTGCATTGGAAATCAGCTGCGATTTCCCGTTTTCAATATTTACTTTGGAAACTACTTTATTGATGCTTCCTTTTTCCGTAGTCTGGATATAGATTTCTTTAGATTTCGGATTGAAACCATAGTAATCCGTTACTTCCCAGTTTCCTTTAGTAATCTGTTTTTTAAGCTTGCCGTCTTTGTCATACCAGTACAGATGACGGTTTCCGTCTCTTTCAGAAGCCCAAAGGAAAGAATTGTCCTCAAGGAATTCTAAAGTAGGGCTGTCCGTATCGATCCATTTTTCATCTGTTTCAGTGAATAGTTTCTGAACTGCTCCTGTTTTGGTATTCACCTTTAAAATATCTGAAGCATTCTGAATTCTTTCAGACGTGATCAGAACCATTTCGTCCGGTTTTGCAGTCTGGAACACATTCGGGATGTAATAATTTTTGAAAGAACCCAGACTCAGCTGCATTGTTTTTCCGTTATCAAGACGGTAAAGCTGTGCTGAAACAACAGAGTTTTTTTCACCCGCTTTCGGGTATTTGTAACGCATTTCGGCAGGGTACAGGTTTTTTCCGTAGATCGGAATATAAATTTCAGGTACCTGGCTTTCATCAGATTTTACAAATACAATGGCGTCGGAATTTTTCGTCCATTCATATTGTCTCGCATGGCCGAACTCTTCTTCGTATACCCAATCTGCCAATCCGTTAAGGATAGCATTTTTTTTACCATCGGCAGTGATCTGGGTGATTTTTCCTGAGGCAAGATCCTGATAATACAGGTTGTTATCAGAAATGAAGGCCACTTTTGTAGCATCAGGTGAAAATGTAGGCTCCTGAACAGGTTTTCCTTCATTCAGGCTGATTACTTTTCCGGACTTCAGGTCTTTTACATCAAATTTACCCAGGAAGGAATGCCTGTAGATAGGCTGGCTTCCGGTTTGTAAAAGGATTTTAGATTCATCGTCAGAAAAAATATAGCTTTCGAACTTGCCGTCAACCAGATTTCCTTCTTTCTGAGATGTTTTGTAAGAATATTTCGCAATTCCCGTAGGTTCAATAACAAGATAATTTTCACCGTTTTTCATGGAGGTGATTCCGGCAATGCCCTTTCCACGGTAGTATCCTGAATATATTTTATCTAAAGTGATTTCCTGTGCTGACACATTATGGAATACTGCTGCTACAGTAAGAGTTAAGAGTAGTTTTTTCATTTCTAATAGTAATGGATTTCAAAGATAATAATTTTATTAAAATCTGTAAAAAAGCTTTTCAAATACGCTTTTTGGCAAAAAAATTGAATATCATTAAGTATAATCAAATCAAATAATAATTATGGAAACGAATGCATACAACCAGAAACTCAACCGTTACGTATTAAACGACCAGATTGTTTATACAGGTTTTTCCAGTTTTAAGGATGCTGAAGAATGTGCCCATAAAAAAGGAGGTACATTGGTAGAAGTAGGTTTTAAAGACGGAAATGATAATCCCGAAATTACAGATGAAGCAGGATTGATAGAAAAAAAGCTTCATTATTATGTGTATGCAGGCGATGAATATAAATTTATCCATTCTTCTGATCCCGGGTTTAGAAAATATGCGGATGAACTGCAGAAAATCAAAGCAAAACAGCAGCAGTCTCCACCCGATGAAAGATATTTAGCCAATTTTGAAATTGAAAATGCGGAAGATCCGATTATTGTGATTAAAAATGATCATTTTGAATCGGTAACATCACGAGAGCGTTCAAAATATTTGAAACATGCCAGAGTTTATGAACTAGGGGTATCCCTGCCAAAATCTTAAAAAAAACAATCATGAGCAAGACGAAATATTCAGAAAAAGCTCAGGACAAAGTAGGAAAAGTTATGCACGAATTCAAGGAAGGAAAGCTGAAATCTTCTTCCGGAAAGAAAGTGACAAGCAGAAAACAAGCCGTAGCCATCGGTATTTCTGAAGCGAGAGAAAAAGGGCTGAAAGTGCCTGCAAAAAAGAAAAGTAAATAATATCAATACAAAATGCCTGGAAACTTCCAGGCATTTTTATGTTTCAGATTAAAACTTTAAAGTAAATGCTTACTATTGGGCATTATTGTAAAGTACTTTATAATACTCATCAGCCATTCTGTCGCTGTTGAACTGATCTTTTACATCATTCATCGCATTCTGCTGTATTTTTCTCCACTGGTCAGGACGGTCATAATAAGCCGGAAGAATTTCGTTCTCAAGGATCTCATACAGCTTATTCAGGTCATAATTGTCCTGCTCATAAATGCTCATATTCAGATAATCTGTTTTAGGCACCACAAAAGAGTTTTCTCCGTGTTTTGCAAATTCAGGGATCCATCCGTCATCGGTGGATAAGTTGACGGAACCGTTCATGGCAGCAGTCATTCCGGAAGTTCCGGATGCTTCTCTTGGAACTCTCGGATTATTGAGCCAGAGATCTGAACCCTGCTTCAGAGCTTTACTCAATGAAAGTTCATATCCGGTCAGTACAGCCATATTTTTGTGGTTCTTACTTTCTTCCACCAATGTATTGAATGTGGAAATCGCAGAATAGTCCATAGGATAAGGTTTTCCTGCCCAGATGATCTGTACCGGATATTTCGGATTGTTCAGAAGTCTGTAGAATCTGTCTTTATCATGTAAAAGCAAATCGGCACGCTTATAGCCGGCAAATCTTCTGGCCCATACAATGGTGAAAATATTCGGATTGAACAGATTTCCTGTCTGGTCTGCAACAATGCTGAACAGTTTTTTCTTTAAATGCTTTTTACGGTAATCAAAAACAGTTTCGTCATTTTCGTCTTTGGCATTGTAAAGCGGTTTATCTGCCCAATATTTGAATTCCTGCGCATTGGTAATGGAAGTGATTTCGCAGATGTCAGGATATTTATTCCACATCGTTCTGGAAACCACACCATGTAGCTGGGAAACACCATTGGCAATTCTTGCCATTTTCAGGGCACATAGCGAATGATTGAAACGATCATCGTCTGTTCCTTCAATACTTTTTACTTCTTTCATGCTGTAGCCGGAGAAATAAGACATGTCGTAGCACAGTTTAAAATTATGCTTTTCATTTCCTGCTTCTTCCGGAGTATGGGTTGTGAAAACCAGTTTCTCTTTTACCTTGTTCAGATCTCCGTTAAATTTTTTCAACAGGTAAAAAGCTGCGGGAAGACCATGTGCTTCATTCAGGTGGTATACCTCCCTTTCAAAGTTCATTTCATCCAGTAGCTTGGCGCCTCCTTTTCCTAACAAAATATACTGGGCCAGCTTTGTAGATTCGTTGGCGTCATATAATTTATGACAAATTGTTTTTGAAACGTGATCATTTTCAGGAACATCCGTGGAAAGAAAGAACATGGGTGCCGTATTGAAAATTTCAGGATCAAGATACCATACTTTTACCCATACCGGGGCACTGTGGATCTCAATCTGGAATTTTATTCCCGTATCTTCCAGAAAACTGTACATCTTTCTTGTCCATACCGGCTGAAGAGTCTGGTCATGATTCCTTGCCTGGTCATAATATCCGAACTTCCAGAGAATACCGATTCCTACAAGGTCCTGCTTCAGGTTATAAGCACTTCTCATATGGGAACCTGCCAGGAAGCCCAGACCTCCTGAGTATATTTTAAGTACCTGCTCAAGGGCAAACTCCATTGAGAAATAGGCAGTTTTTTTTGAATATTGGGGATTGATGTTGTAAGGTATTTTAAAATTCCTAAAATCCATAATGCGGGTTTGTGTTAGAAGGAGCAAAGGTATTAATTATGAAAATAAACTTTACATTAATTAATCAATAAATTAATTTTAAAAGTGGGTATTGAATTGTTTTTTTACTTATCTTTAAGTGTGTAAAATTTTGATTATCAAAAACTTTTAACGATGAAAGCCAATGGCTGAATGGGTCCTTTAATCAAATAAAAAAATCACACATGAAAAAGACATTTTCTGATGAAGATCTGATTAAGAATCTGAGTTTATATTACCTGAACCGGCATTTGAAAAAAAAGCCCATAGAAAAGTATCACCGTACCATAGACGAATCTCCGCTTCATGACCGTGAAAAATACAGAAAGAAGTCTGAGATTCTGCTGCTCAACTCTTTTATGCATCATTTCCCTGAGGTGAAATTTGAAAACCTTACCTGCGAAAGCCCGGACTTCATCGCAAAATTAAACGGCAAAAAAATCGGAATAGAACTGACTGAAGTAATCAATCATCTTGAGATGAAAAAAGTGGAAAGCACTTTGAATAAAATGTTCCGTCAGGCAGAAATATTATTAGAACAGGAAGACACCACGAAGTATCGTGGTGTTTATTTTTTAGAATTCCATCCGGATACCAGGTTTGACCAGCTGGAAACACAGCAGGAAAATATCATCAGCATTTACAGAAGCATCAAAAAAAATAAGCCGTCAGGTTGTGTAAAAAGTGTCAGGAAGTCTTTCCACCGGAGAAATGTCTTTATTACCCATGAGTACAGTATGAATCTGTTTGATGAGCTCTGTTCGGAGAAAATCCTTGAGCTTATAGAAAAGAAAAATGAAAAATTTCCCTACTACGATACTTCAGTTGACGAATGCTGGCTGGTTATTGTTTCCGATATGAACTCAATTGCTTCAAGATATACTTTTATTCAGGATAAAGAACATCTGGCAGAAGTAAAGAGTCCTTTCCATAAAATTTTTCACCTTGAAAATCTTTGTGGAAATATTACAAGTATAAAATAAGCGGTATTATGGTTGGTATTGTGTAATGAATTTCTTTTTTTATTTAAAATATTTTAAAACTATTTGAATTTTATTGTTTGTAATTAAATTATAGGTATATTTGATATTCGTTGAGTCTCAGGCTGATTCATCTTAAACTTAACCATAAAAACAATATATCTATGAGAAAACTTTTACTTTTTTTTCTTCTCTGTATATCACAAACATTTTATTCACAGGCAGATTGTGCTACAGCGCTTTCAGTTTGCGGAAATTCAAACATTACCTACAGCCCTTCAGGATATGGGAATATCAAAGAACTTGTCAACTCCGGAAGCTGTATAGATTTTACAGGGGAGCATAACTCCATCTGGTATAAAATTACCATTGCTACAGGAGGTACCCTTACTTTTGATCTTATTCCCAATAATCCCGATGCAGATTATGATTGGGCTATTTTCGGCCCTAATGTAAATTGCGGAAGCCTGGGCGCTCCGATACGTTGCAACGCAGCAACAGTTATAGGACCCGGTCCTGCAACAGGATTAAATATGACAAGTACCCTCACCAGTGCTGCCGGAGGTTCTCTTACCCCTTACTGCCGGTATCTTGATGTATTGCCGGGACAAACCTATTACTTGTTTATTGATAACTGGGTGAGCAGTACAAGCAGTACAACGGCCCCTTTTTCCCTGACGTGGGGAGGAACAGCCACACTGGCTTCTCCGTTTACCGACCCGAATATCCAGCCTCATCCTTTCAATCCTCCCGGAGTTCCGGCTGCTAATCCTGCCGATCCGAGAGAAGTAGTGATCTGTGCCAGAACAGTTTTGTTTGACTTCTCTACATTGTCAGCAGGAATCATTAACGGAAATCCGAACTTCGGCGTAAGTTATCATGTGAACCAGAATGATGCCTTGACAGGGAATAATCCTATTACCGTTCCTACAACTGTTGATGTGGGCACCAATACAATTTATTTTTACAGTATCAATTATACAGACCCTTCAAATCCAAATAATCCGCTTAATAAATGCAGACAGGTAGGGAAATTTAAATTTAGGAATGGTGCTATTACGGGTAAAAATGCAACATTAACAGCGTGTAACAATAATAATGCGGGAACAGCTCTTTTTGATCTCACAACAGCCGATGTATTTGCAGGAACCAACGTAACTAAAAAATACTATCATACAATGTCAGACCTGAATGCCGGAATCAATGAAATTACAAATCCAATGGCATTTGTTTCTGCAGAAGGTGTTATTTATGTGAAAATCACTTCAGAGTTCGGATGTACTGCTGTAGCACAGATTACTTTGAAATTCTATCCGGTAGTGCAGGTGAAGGATGTTGTCCTGAAATCATGCTTTATAGAGAGCAATCCGTCTACGGCATTATTCAACCTGACAAATGCAGCGGTAGCTGTTCAGCAGAGTCCTGTTCCTGTCAAAAAATATTATCCTTCATTGGCGGATGCGGTGGGGCAGACCAACGAAATCCTGAATGCCGGCACTTACATAGCTCCTAACGGCTTTGTATATGTAAGGGTTTTCAACAGCCAGGGTTGCTATAATGTAGCAAAAATTACTTTAGAGGTTATTCCGCCTGTATATTCTGATGTTCTGAAAGATAAAACTATTTGCGTTGAAGATCAGACAACACTGGACGCAGGTCCTGGATTTAAAAGCTATCAATGGAGCAACGGAGCTACTACCCAGACTATTAAAGTAGGTATTGGAGAATATTGGGTGAAGCTTAAAACAGGCGAGTGTATCACAACACAGACTGTAAAAGTACTGCCTTCGGATCAGCCTGTTATTTCAGGTATTGAGATTTCTAATAATACATTGACAGTATCTGTAACCGGAGGAACACCACCTTACAAATATTCAATAGATAATATTGTATGGCAGGATTCCAATGTTTTCACCAATCTTGCAAGAGGAGAGTACAGGGTATTGGTAAAAGATGCTTATGACTGTGACCCTATGGAAGTGGATGTTGTTGTTCCTAATCTTGTTAATGTGATCACTCCGAACGCAGACGGAATCAATGATGTGATAGATTATTCCGCATTAGCCCATAAACAGAATCTTATCCTGAGTGTTTTTGACAGGTATGGAGGCAAAATGTTCCAGGCAGATAAAACCAATGGCTACAAATGGGACGGAACCCTGGGAGGAAGGAGAGTGCCTACAGGAACCTATTGGTATTCCGTGACATGGAATGAAAATGACAAAAAGAATACCCCTATTAAATTTTCAGGTTGGGTATTGGTGAAAAACAGGGAATAACCGTAAATAAAATACATAGATAAAACCACTTCATTTGAGGTGGTTTTGTTTTGTAAAATATTTACATTCGTTATCAAAATAGAAAAAAAATGAAAGACCTGTTTATAAAACGTTTTGAATATTATAAATCTCTGGGAGATAAAGCATTTGGCCAGCTTACAGATGAACAGATTTTCTGGCAGTACAATGAAGAAAGCAATTCCATTGCTGTGATTGTAAAGCATGTGGCCGGAAATATGCTTTCAAGATGGACGAATTTTCTGACGGAAGACGGAGAAAAGCAATGGCGTAACCGGGATGAAGAATTTATAAATACCTTTACAACCAAAGATGAAGTTCTTGATTTCTGGGAAAAAGGATGGAAATGTCTGTTTGAAGCGTTAAACCAGATCAATGATGAGAATATCTCTTCAACCATTTATATCAGGGGAGAAGCACATTCTGTGATCGATGCTGTTTTCAGACAGCTTGCCCATTACCCTTACCATATCGGGCAGATGGTGTATATCGCTAAAATGATAAAAAATGAAGACTGGAAGACGCTTTCTATTGCCAGAAACCGGTCTCAGGAATTTAATGCAGAAATGAAAAATAAACTTTCAGGAAACGAAGAGAAAGGGAATTCATCTCCTGTATGTTTTCAGAACAGCCCTGAAGTAAGAGATGAATATAAACAATAGACTGAATCAATCTTGAATTCTCATTAAAATTACTATCTTTGCACCCATAAAATTCAGGAGTAACAAATGTCTACTTTTCACAGAACTGCCGCATTTCATACACTTGGCTGCAAATTAAATTTTGCGGAAACATCTACTATTGCCCGCCAATTGACAGATGCAGGTTATGATAAAGTCAGCTTTGATGAGAAAGCAAATGTATACGTCATCAATACATGTTCGGTTACTGAAAATGCTGACCGTGAGTGTAAACTGCATGTAAAGAGAGCAATGAAAGCCAATCCGGAAGGACTGGTGGTTATTGTAGGCTGCTATGCCCAACTGAAACCTGAAGAAATTTCACAGATTGAAGGCGTTGACCTTGTTTTGGGTGCTAAAGAGAAATTCAATATTCTGAGCTACCTTGATGATCTGGAGAAATCTGAAAATGAAGGCGTAGTTCACTCATGTGAAATTGAAGAAACCGATTTCTTTATCGGAAGTTATTCTATAGGAGACAGAACCAGAGCTTTCCTTAAAGTTCAGGATGGCTGTGACTATAAATGTACGTACTGTACCATTCCGTTAGCAAGAGGGATCTCCCGCTCAGATACCATTGAGAATGTATTGCGAAATGCTACGGAAATCGCGGCCAAAGACATCAAAGAAATTGTACTTACAGGAGTAAATATCGGGGATTACGGTAAAGGGGAGTTCGGAAACAAAAGACACGAGCATACTTTCCTTGATCTTATTTCAGAACTGGATAAAGTAGAAGGAATTGAAAGAATCCGTATTTCGTCTATTGAACCCAACCTTTTAAAAGATGAAAGTATTGAACTGGTTTCTAAAAGCAGAAGCTTTGTTCCGCATTTTCATATTCCGTTACAGTCCGGAAGCGATGATTTGTTGAAAAAAATGAAGCGACGCTACCTGACGAAGCTTTATAATGACAGAGTAAACAAGATCCGCGAGGTAATGCCTGATGCGGCTATCGGTGTAGATGTTATTGTAGGGTTCCCGGGAGAAACAGAAGAGAAATTTATGGAAACATATAATTTCCTTAACGGGCTTCCTATTACTTATCTTCACGTATTTACTTACTCTGAAAGAGAAAATACAGAAGCTGCTGCCATGGACGGTGTTGTTCCGGTAGCCGAAAGAAAAAAACGAAACAAAATGCTCAGAATTCTTTCAGAAAAGAAGAAAATGGCATTTTATCAGACCCAATTGGGGAAAACGCTTCCTGTACTTTGGGAGCATGAAAATAAAGACGGGAAAATGTTTGGCTTCACAGAAAACTATGTGAGAGTCCAGAAAGACTTTGATCCTGCATCCGTAAATCAAATCGAATTTCTAAATTTAGAAAAAATCCTGTCAGATGGCACGGTTTCTGTGCAATCTTCCTACCAAAGTTTTTTAGCAAAAGCATAGGCTCTTTGCAAAATTTCTACTAAATTTATTTTTAAACTTTTAAATACTACATTCATGAGAGATAAGTTTTTATCTTGGGGAATTGTATTAGTAGTTGCTACATGGGTTATAGCACTGCTGATCAGAGCGCATTACTGGATACCGACGCTGTTATCCGCAATTTATGCATTGGGTGTTTACAATGCTTACCAATCGAAACATGCTATTTTGAGGAACTTTCCCGTATTGGGATACTTCAGGTACTTTTTCGAAAGTATTTCACCCGAAATGCAGCAGTATTTCATTGAAAGGGAAACAGATGGGAAACCATTCCCAAGAAACCAGCGTTCTGCAGTATACAGACGTGCTAAAAATTTAAGTGATACGGTAGCCTTCGGTACACAGCTGGAAGTAAATCACAGAAAGTATGAAGGAATCAAGCACTCTATTTACGCCAAATCTCCATCAGAAGAACTTCCGAGAGTCTGGGTAGGAGGAGAACAGTGCACACAGCCTTATCATGCTTCTTTATTCAATATTTCAGCAATGAGTTTCGGAGCTTTGAGCGACAGGGCACAGATTTCATTGAACAGAGGGGCTAAAAAAGGAAATTTTTATCACAATACAGGAGAAGGAGGTATTTCACCTTATCATCTGGAAGGAGGGGATCTATGCTGGCAGATCGGAACCGGATATTTCGGGTGCCGTGATGATGAAGGAAAATTTAATCCTGATTTGTTTACCAAATATTCTACCCTTCCCAATGTGAAAATGATTGAAATCAAATTATCACAGGGTGCAAAACCAGGACATGGAGGAGTGCTTCCGGGAGTGAAGAATACTCCGGAAATTGCAGCCATCCGTCACGTCACTCCGGGAATGACCGTTATTTCGCCACCATCACACACCGCATTTTCTGATGCTGCCGGATTGTTGAGGTTTGTACAGCAGCTAAGAGAGCTTTCAGGAGGAAAACCGGTCGGGTTTAAACTATGTATTGGAGATACCAGAGAATTTGAAGATATCTGCGTACAGATGAATGTACTGAAAATTTATCCGGACTTTATTACCATTGATGGAGCGGAAGGAGGAACAGGAGCTGCACCGCCGGAATTCTCAGATGGGGTAGGGATGCCGTTGGAACCTGCTTTGATCTTCGTAAACAGGACGCTAAACAACTATAATGTAAGAAATAAACTGAGAGTGATTGCCAGCGGTAAAGTGCTTACCAGCCTTGATATCCTTAGAGCAGTTGCCATGGGAGCGGATATGTGTAATAATGCAAGAGGATTCATGTTCTCTTTAGGATGTATCCAGGCGTTGAGATGTAATTCAAACAACTGTCCTACAGGAGTTGCTACACAGGATAAAATGCTTATTAAAGGACTTGATGTAACGGATAAGGCAGAAAGAGTATATCATTTCCATAAAAATACCCTTCATACCTGCAATGAACTTATTGCTGCCGCAGGAAGAAGCTCTTATGAAGAAGTAGATGCCAGCATGTTTATGAGAGGTGATGAGTTTGATCATCTTGCGGATCTTTACTTTCCGGATATTTTAGGGAACGTAAAACAGAAAGCAAGATCATAATGTAGTGATCAATAAAAATAAAAACCACCTGAATAAGGTGGTTTTATTTTTATATGTATGAAATATTTTATTGTTTCTGATCAGCAGGTCTGTCTGCTCTTCCGTAGATCTGGAAGTTGAAGATAAAAGTCCTGTTTCTGTAAGACTGGTTCAGGTAAGGATAGTGAGCATTCCTCGCAAAAGCAGCCCTTGAAGGTACAATAATTACGCCCTGAAGATTATACGGTGCATCACTTGGAAGGTTAAATGCTTTGAATTTCTGTAATGCTTCCCTGAAACCTGAGATCTGATAGTATCCTGGTTGCTTGGCGGCATCTGTTGTAGCATCCGTTAAGGTCTTCTTTTTCACGTAATAGTACATAGGATCTACGTAAGGAACTACATTTCCGTCAATTGTATTTAAAAAAGTAGTTTGCGCAATGAATGATACATTTCCGTTACTTTCCCCTGCAAGACACGCATAAGATCTACCCATGATTTTAATGATATCGGACTCTTTGATTTCTTCACCCGGTGAAGGCTGAGCACCGTCTCTCATGATGTAGATGGTACCGGAAGGCAATGTCTGGGGATTCAGCTCTGATAATTTCTTTTGATGATCATCAGCAGTATCCGTAGCACTGAAAGCTTTTATATTTCCCTGTACATCAAGATAGTTTTCATCCATAAACTTTCTAATGGCCTGATCATCATAGTTGTTCTGCGTAGCAATGTCCTCTGGCTCCACGTATCTTTCTACGTCATCATCTTTTTTACATGCAGAAAAGCATAAAGATCCGGCAAGGATATATAAAAATATTTTTTTCATTTCAAAAAACTTTAATTACTTTACAAATAATATAACGGCAAAAGTATAAAAAATTATGAGAATAGATAAATTTTTATGGAGCATTCGTTTTTATAAGACGAGAAGTATTGCAGCAGAGGAGATTAAAAAGAACAGAGTTTCTATCGGAACGTCTGCCGTAAAGTCATCTAAGGAGGTAAAAGAAGGAGATACAATCAAGATCCGTAAAAATCAGATTGACTATAAAATAAAGGTGATCCAGATTCCTAAAAGCAGAATAGGGGCAAAGCTGGTTCCGCTTCATATACAGGATGTGACAGATAAAGAACAGTACGAACTGCTGAAACTTCGTAAGATGTCCCAGGACTATTACAGAAATAAAGGAGAAGGAAGACCTACTAAAAAAGACAGAAGAGATATGGATGATTATGTAGGCAATGATATTGATGCCGATTTTACAGACTGGGATGACTTCTTCGGTGAAACGGGTGGCGATGCAGAAGATGAAGATTAAAATGAAAATAAAAATAAAAAAGCTCTAGAGATAGAGCTTTTCTATTATTTCGCTGACAATATCCTCCGGCTCCCGTGAGTCTGTGCCCACCGTAAACTGTGCTTTACTGTAAAACTGATTTCTTTCGAATAAATGCTTGGCAATAAATTCCGGAAGATCTTCATCCGATATGTTGGCAATCAACGGTCTTTTTTCTTTCTGTTTGGATAATCTTTCCACCAAAGTGCCTACAGAAGTTCTTAAAAAGACACTTTTAGAATTATGATTAATGATCTCCATATTATTATAATAAACAGGAGTTCCCCCACCAAGGCTTAGTACTACATTCTCTTCAGAAGCCAGTATTTCTTCCAGAGCCTCCCTTTCCAGTTTTCTAAAGTAAATTTCACCCTTTTTTTCAAAAATTTCAGGAATGGTTAATTTATTTCTTCTGGAAATCTCTTTATCGAGGTCAATGAGTTTAAAATTTATTTTTTCGCTTAATATTTTGGAAATGTGAGATTTGCCACTTCCCATGTATCCGATCAATGAAATTACCATGAATTTTTTTTAAACAAATTTGCGAAAAAGTTTTGAGATAAAGAAAAAAGTCATATCTTTGCACCACTTAAAACAAGGGACATTACTTAAATGAAAACTTGTTGGGTAAGTGGCCGACTCGGTAGCTCAGCTGGTAGAGCAATACACTTTTAATGTATGGGTCCTGGGTTCGAATCCCAGCCGGGTCACAAGCAAGAAAATTACTGAATGCTGTAATTTTATTGCCTGCGTGGTGAAATTGGTAGACACGCCATCTTGAGGGGGTGGTTTCCTAAGGATGTGCTGGTTCGAGTCCAGTCGCAGGCACTGCAAAGAAAATTTTTATAATTAAGAAATAAATACTTATATTTATTCTTAGTTGTGGCCGACTCGGTAGCTCAGCTGGTAGAGCAATACACTTTTAATGTATGGGTCCTGGGTTCGAATCCCAGCCGGGTCACAAGTTTACTGAAAAGTAAATTTTTTTCATATTAATATTTTGTGATTTGGTGTTTCAAAGGCTTCCTTCCGGAGGCCTTTGATTTTTTATGTCCATCTGAAAAGTTATGGAATAAGACTGATATTAGGGATCAAATATAATTAGGTTGGATGTGTTTTATCACAATAAATCAAAAAAACTCTGACGTTACCATCAGAGTCTGTATGTTATAAAAAATACACTGTTTAAATGTATTAATCCAAATGCATATTGTCAATTAATCTTACACCGTCTACAACCACTACAATGAAAGCTCTGAAGCTTCTGTCTTTATAGAAAAAGTCCGTTTCCTGTAATGTCTTTTCATCCGCAATCAGAAAGTATTCCAGTTTCATTCCCTGCTGCTGGTCAAAAATATCGGTTACCCTTTCCTTAATTTCCGGGATGGTCACAGTTCTGAACCAGTCGTTGACCTTTTTCAGGGTTTCATAAATGATCTTAGAGGCCTCTTTACGGTCTTCGTGAAGTCTTTGGTTTCTTGAGCTTAAGGCCAGTCCGTTTTCTGCCCTGTAGATAGGAACGCCAACTATTTTTACAGGAAGATGTGTTTTTTCTACCATTTTTCTGATGATGGCAAGCTGCTGGAAGTCTTTTTCTCCGAAATAGGCATTGTCAGGCTGTACCTGTCTGAAAAGTTCTTCTACCACGGTTCCTACCCCATCAAAATGCCCCGGCCTTGATTTTCCTTCCATTTCATTTTCCAGTCCGTCGAAATCATAATGCTTGCTTTCTGTTTTTTCAGGGTAAATATCAGCGACTTCCGGAATGTAAACCGCATCTACCAAACCGGATTTTTCCAGAATCAGAATATCTCTGTTGATGTCTCTCGGGTATTTTTCAAGATCTTCTGCATTGTTGAACTGGGTTGGATTTACAAAAATTGAAGAAATCACAAGGTCATTCTCCTTTTTTGCTTCTTCATACAGGGAAAGATGGCCTTTGTGCAGGGCTCCCATGGTAGGGGCAAAGCCGATTCTTTTTCCCATTTCTTTCTGTCTTTCAATGAAATCCTGAAGGACTTTCCTGTTTTTTATAACTTCCATAGTTTATTTTAATACTATTTCAAAAATACTAAAAATATCACATAATAATATGTGTTTTTAATAATTTGAAAAACGGAATTTTCGTAAAAAAATGTTAATTAAAATAATGTTGGATGTTTTTTTGTAATTTTGCACATTAAAGCATTTTTACAAAAATTAGATAGAAAGTTTATGCCGAATCAAAAAATACTGTACATTACTACAGAGATGTATCCATATCAGGAAGATACAAATATGGCTGCAGTGGTAAACAAAATGGCACTTAAGATGCACCAAGAAGGCAATGATGTAAGAGTTTTTATGCCAAGATTTGGACAAATAAGTGAGCGGAAATTCCAGCTTCATGAGGTGATCCGTCTTTCAGGAATGAATATTATCATCAATGACCTGGATCAGCCTCTAATCATTAAAGTAGCGTCTCTTCCGGGGGAAAGACTTCAGGTTTACTTTATTGACAATGAAGAATACTTCAAAAGAAAGCAATATTATTTCGACGATGAAGGAAACCCTTTCGAAGATAATGACGAAAGAGCTATTTTCTTTGCAAGAGGAGTGATTGAGACAATTAAGAAGCTGAACTGGGTGCCGGATGTGATTCATCTGAACGGATGGATGTCTTCTTTTGTTCCGATTTACCTTAAAACATATTACGAATCAGATACTTATTTCAAAGACGCTAAAATTGTACTTTCTTTATACAATGAGAAAGATGCCGATCTTGACAAAAAGATCGATGAAAAGCTGAAGTTTGATAATATTTCAGGATTAAAAGCGTTAGATAACCCAACAATCAAAAGCTTCGTTATCGAAAGTATGAACTATGTGGATACAGTGGTGAAAGGCGATGAATTCCTGGATGAAGATCTGGATCAGGCTTTCAATCAGACAGCGACTCAAAAGTCGGAATATCTTGACATAGATTCAATAAATCAACTTTATTAAAAACACATTTTTAATGACTCATACTCTTAAAAGGACTTTCGCCATGCTTTTACTGGCGATTTTCGGAAGTACAATCCTTTATAACTGTGAACCTGAAACAGATTCTCTTGGAGAACAGCTGTTTGATCAGGATGCAGCAGAAGGAAACGAGATTTCTTATGATATTATTGCTTATAATTATAATAATAATGACTCTATCAGAAGTGATGCTTCCAGAATGATCACAGGACTTACTGAAAGCGGGCAAAGTATATCGGTTGGCGTTCTTGGAGCTTTTACTGAAGGACAGTTTGGAATGCAGAAAGCATCCTATGTTACCCAGTTGAGAATGCCGGTTAACAATTTTGATTTTAACGGACCCAATCCAAAAGTAGATTCGGTTGTTTTAGTATTGAGACCACCGGCAAATACGCTTTCCAATACTTACTTTTTTGAAAAAGATTCATTAACCACGAATAATTACGAGAAAAGTGATTTCCCTGTAGGAACTGAAAATGTTGCTGTTGCTATAGAGAAGAAGAGCTACCCGGTTCGTAAATACGGTAAAATCGGAGGGGCTTTCAAATCAATGAAGATCAATGTACATGAGGTAACCACATTCCTGGATACCAACAATGACGCGTTTACCCGTTCTAATGCCAATGTAAGTACAGGAGCATTATTAGGATCAGGCGTTTTTGACGGAAAAGTAAATACGGTTTCCATCACAAGAAAATCTGATAATTCAAACGTGTTTACAGGTAACCTTGGATTCAGAATAAAATTAAGCAACACAGATTTCTTCCAGACTCAGGTGTTGGATAAAAAAGGAAAACCTGAGCTTCAGGATGCATCCAACTTTATCAGACATATTAAAGGGATCAAACTTTCTGTAGAAGAAACAGACCGTTACCTTTTCCAGTTCTCACCTAATGATATGGAGCTTATCATGTATTATAAATATGATAAAACAGATAACGGGGTAGTAACCCACCCACAGACATCACTTAAATTCAATTTAGGAGGTGCCAATGCCCATATCGGTCTGTACGAATACAACAGATCCGGATCTGCGGCTGAAGGAGCGTTAGCAACAAGCAATCCTACTAATGGTGATGCGAAACTTTTTGTTCAGAGTATGGGAGGACCTTCAGCAGTACTAAAAATCAAAGATGAAACTATTGAGGCTCTTAAAGCAGCATATGCAAAGGATAAAATAGGTATTGTAGGAGCCAAAATCAGATTATTTGTAGATCCTTCAAGCTGGGTTAATAAAAATTCAACGGAGGACCGCAGATTTATCATCTTTAATAAAGATTTAGCTAATCTTTCCAAATTTTCTTTAGATACAAAGGCTGGACTTAGCTTATATTATTATGGAAAAACTAAGGATGATAAGGAGTACTATGATTTTGTGGTGACAAAAACCTTGAAAGATATTATTGAAGGTAAAACGGAAAAAGATAGTAATGGGCAGGAAGTTGCCGTAGCTAATAGAGAATTTTACATCAATTTAGGATCATTCGTAGGAACATCCACAGGAGCTCTTCTGGGAGTTCAGAACACAACCAGAGCTATTGATATGAACAGAGTGGTGCTGGTGGGAAGCGAATCAACAAACGCTAACAGAGCTCAGCTGAAAGTAACGTACGCTACAAAAAAATAAAACACAATAAACAACACAACACAAGACAAGATAAAATATGTGCGGAATAGTAGGATATACAGGTTTTCAAGACGCTTACGAAATTGTAATCAATGGTCTTAGAAGATTAGAATATAGAGGGTATGACAGTGCCGGTATTGTTTTGGAAGGTTCAAATAATAAGTTTGAAGTAGAAAAAACAAAAGGTAAGGTTGAAGATTTGGTGAATATTTCGAAGGATCTTAAAGGAACGGCCAAAATCGGGATGGGGCACACACGTTGGGCTACCCATGGGGTTCCTAGTGACAGAAATTCACACCCGCATTTGTCAAACAACGGAAAAATAGCAATTGTACACAATGGTATTATTGAAAACTATGATACGATTAAAACAATGCTTACTGAAAAAGGATTTACTTTCAAATCAGAAACTGATACGGAAGTATTGGTAAACCTTATCCAGTATTTCATGGATCTGAATCCTGAAATAGATTTTCCTACAGCAGTAAGATATGCACTGAACGAAGTATACGGAGCATATGCTATTACAGCGCTTCATGAAGATTATCCAGGAGTATTGGTTGTAGGAAGACTAGGATCTCCTCTGGCCATCGGAATCGGAGAAAAAGAATATTTCATTGCTTCGGATGCTTCTCCATTCGTAGAATTTACAAAAGAAGCGATTTACCTTGAAGAAGGACATATGGCAACCATTTCTCTTGAAGGAGGGGTAGATATCAGAACCATCAGCGAAAACTCTAAAATAGAACCTGAAATTCAGGAGCTTAAACTGAGTCTGGAGCAGATTGAAAAAGGAGGGTACGAGCATTTCATGCTTAAAGAAATCTTTGAACAGCCTAAGTCTGTACACGATACCATGAGAGGAAGACTTCTTGTAGATGAAGGAGTTATCAAAATGGCGGGGATCTGGGATCATGTAGAAAAATTCAAAAATGCGAACAGAATCATCATTATCGCCTGCGGAACATCATGGCATGCAGGACTGATCGGAGAATATCTTATTGAAGAGTATGCAAGAATCCCTGTAGAAGTGGAGTATGCTTCAGAGTTCAGATACAGAAACCCGATTATTACAGACAGAGATGTGGTGATTGCCATTTCCCAGTCAGGAGAAACGGCAGATACAATGGCTGCTCTAAAGCTGGCAAAAGAAAAAGGAGCATTTATATACGGTATATGTAATGTTGTAGATTCTTCAATTGCAAGAATTACAGATGCAGGTTCATACACCCATGCCGGTCCGGAGATCGGGGTTGCTTCTACAAAAGCATTCACAGCACAGCTTACGATTCTTACTTTAATTGCATTTAAATTAGGAAAACATAACGGAAATTTAGGTAATGCCGAATTCATGAGCTTAATTGCAGAGCTTGATGCTATTCCTAAGAAAATTGAAGAAGTGCTGAATACGACCCATGAGCTTACGCAGAATATTGCAAAAGATTTTGTGAAAGCTACCAATTTCCTTTATTTGGGAAGAGGGTACAATTATCCTGCTGCCCTTGAAGGAGCTTTAAAATTAAAAGAAATTTCTTATATCCATGCAGAAGGTTACCCGGCTGCAGAAATGAAACACGGTCCGATTGCCCTGATCGATGAAAATATGCCAATTGTAATTATAGCACCTAAAAAAGGTCACTATGATAAAATTGTAAGTAATGTTCAGGAAATTAAAGCGAGAAAAGGAAAAATTATCGCTGTTGTAAATAAAGGAGACCGTCAGGTAAGTGAAATGGCAGATTATGTTATTGAAATTCCTGAAACGTCAGAATGTTTCTCTCCAATCGTTGCTTCCGTACCTCTGCAACTGCTTGCTTACTACATCGCAGTATATAGAGGAGCCAACGTAGACCAACCGAGAAACCTGGCAAAATCTGTAACCGTGGAATAAAAAGTTGTTGTAAATAAAATAAATTTAGATTTCTTCCGTTATTTCAAAAAAAATCTTAAAAGTTTCTTAAAAAAATTATATATTTACGGCTTAATTATAAAAATTAACATGAAAAGGATATTTCTTTTATTATTGTCTGCGTCGGTAGCATCGGTATCTTGTTCAGGTGGTGGCAGCTCTTCTGTAGGGAAGCCAGGAACAAAAGGAGAATTGATACCAAGAGAAAAAACAAAATCATTTGTTGCGGAAAGACCATACGGAATGGTTGCAATTCCTGCAGGTTCATTTGTTGCTGGTTTAGCAGATCAGGATCCGACAAATACACCTGAAAAAGCATCATTGAAAAGTGTTACTGTTTCTTCCTTCTTTATGGATGAAGCAGAAACTACCAATGCGGAGTACAGGGTATTTATCAACTACGTAAGAGATTCTATCGCAAGAACTTTACTTGCTGAAGCTGCCGGAGAAGGTGGTGACGAAGGTGGACGTAAAGGAGCAAGCATAGGTGATTATGCATACCTTGCTAAAAAAGAAGAAAATTTAACACCTTATCAAGAATATATGGAAGGCCAGGGTGGCCGTGAAGACGGAACCTATGATGCAAGCAAAAGATTAGACTGGAAAATTCCATTACACTGGAGCACATCAAAATATCCGGATGTAGAATACGCAGAAGTTTTAGAATCTATGTATCTGCCTTCTTCTTCAAGAATTGGAAACGAAAGAATTTTAGATGTCAGCAAGCTTAAATATACTTACCGTTGGGGAGATATGGATGCTGCTGTTGCTGATAACGAAAGAGGAATCAACTATCTGAAAAGTGAGAGTATCGCCATCTATCCGGATACTACCGTTTGGGTAAAAGATTTCCACTTTGCTTACAATGAGCCATTGTTTGAGCAGTATTTCTGGCACAAGGCTTACAAAGACTATCCTGTAGTAGGGGTAACCTGGGATCAGGCAAGAGCTTATTGTAACTTCAGATCTAAATTGAAAACCGATTACAACGAAAGTTTAAAAAGAAAAAAACAAAGACCATTGCAGTTCCGTCTTCCAACTGAGATCGAATGGGAATATGCTGCAAGAGGGGGAATGCAGAATGCTACTTACCCTTGGGGAGGTCCATACTTAATGGACGACAGAGGTTGCTACCTGGCAAACTTCAAACCTAAGAGAGGTAACTACATGGAAGACGAGAAAAAAGGTACTTATACATATACAGCTCCAGTTAAGAAATTTAAGAAAAATGGGTTTGGGCTATTTGATATGGCTGGAAACGTTGCTGAGTGGACAGTATCTGCTTATAACAACTCTTCATACGGGTTCTCTTCTACATTAAATCCTTCTACTAAAGATAAAAAGGATACTAAGAAATCTGTAAGAGGAGGATCTTGGAAAGATATAGGATATGCTTTGATGACAGGAGCAAGAGACTGGGAAAGAAAAGATTCCGCAAGAAGCTATATCGGGTTCAGAACTGTTCAGGATATTCCTGAAGCAGCTGTAAAGCCAAGAAGAGTTAACAGATAATCAACTCAAAACAATTATTTTTCAATACAATTTTATTTAACATTAAAAAAACTAACTCAATATGTTTAAGACTAAAGATGCTTGGATGAATTTCTTCTATTCATTCGGTGCTGCAATTGTAATTCTTGGAGCTTGGCTTAAAATTACTCACATTACTCTGGGACCAATTAATGGTAATATCGCTCTTACTGTAGGGCTTATTACTGAAGCTATTATCTTTATCATTTTCGCATTCGACCCTCCAAAAACTGAAGAGTCTTATGCATGGGAAAATGTTTATCCTGAACTATTAGATAAGCATGCGAACCCAAATCCATTGCATTCTAACGTAACAACTAAAAATACTAATGCACAGTTTGCTGAATTAGAAAACTCTCTTTCTAATAAATTAGATCAAATGCTTAAAGATGCAAAATTAGACGTTCAGTTATTCGAAAGTCTGAGAACAGGTATCAATAAATTTTCAAGCTCAGTTGATCAGATCAACCAAACTGTTGACGTATCTGCTTCTACTCATAAATATAATGAGCAATTAAATAAAGCTGCTCAGCATATGGAAAGTATGAATGCATTATATGCAATGCAACTTGAAAACGGTAAAAAACAGTCTGAATATGCTAACAAATATGTAGCAGATATGCAGAAATCTGCAGAGCAGTCTGAGAAATTCAATCAAGAGCTACAAGGTTTAACATCTAATCTTAATAATCTAAATAGAGTTTATGGTGGTATGCTAACTGCGATGAAGTCTTAATCCTAACCATTTCTAAATTTAACTACTTAATCAAAAAACAAAGAAAAGAGAATGGCACAAGGAAAACAGACCCCTCGTCAGAAGATGATCAACCTGATGTATCTGGTGTTCATCGCAATGATGGCCCTCAACATTGATGCAGAAATCATCAGATCATACTATGACTCTACCAGAGCATTAAATGAAACAAGAACTTTAACAGAGAGAAAGAACGAAAAAATCTTTGAAAAAACGCTGGAAGCCAAGGCTCAGCAGGTTCCGGATACTTATTCAAAACCTTGGGAAGACTATAAAGTCCTGAAATCCAAGATCGATGTATTGGTAAAATCGGCACAGGATATCAAAGATTTGTTGAAAAAACAATCTGAGTTCCACGATAAAGATCCTAAAACAGGAAAAGATATTGACGTAAGTGAGAATTTTGCTGCACTTAACAATAACGAAGCGACTACTGAATACTTCTTTAAAGAAGGAGACGAAAATTCACCTTCAAAAAATGCGATGGACCTGAAAGCAAAAATAGACGATGTAAGAAATTATATCAATGCTACTTTTGGTAACAATCCTCAGCTTAGAGATTTAGTGGAAAGAGCGAACAAGTCTCTGATTGCGGAATACGCTAAAGGCAAATCTCCGAATGAAAAGACATGGTTCCAGAATAAATTCTACCACCAGCCGCTGATCGCTGCAATATCTAATTTGGAAATTATCCAAAATGATGCCAGAAACGTACAGTCTGATGCATTAGCATTATTACTTCAGGAAAAAGTAGATGCAAGCATCAAATTTACAAGCTATGAGCCTATCGTTTCTGGACCTACGGATATCCAGGCTGGTAAGCAGGCTGAAGTGAAAGTAATGTTAGGTACATATTCTAACAGTAACAAGATCAGTATTTCCGGAGTTAGCAAACAAGAAAACGGTAAAGGGATCATCCCTATTTCCGGTGCTGGAATCGGTGAACATAAATTAGGAGGTACTATTACATTGACAGATGCTTCAGGTAAGCCGCAAAGCTTCCCTTGGACACATACTTATAATGTAATTGCAGGACCTAGAGAAGTAAAACTTGAAAAAGGATTATTGCTTTCTGCTGATAAAATGAATGTAATGTACAGAGGGCTTGAAAACCCGGTATCAGGATCGATCTTAGGTGCTGATAACTCTAAACTTTCATTATCAGCTCCGGGAGCTTCTGTAAGAAATACAGGACCTGGAAAATGGATCGTAAAACCTACAACCGGTACCACTGTTAAGTTAACATTATCCGGAATAGATCCTTATGGTAAGTCTGTATCTCAGGTATTTGAATACAGAATCAAGAATGTTCCGCCACCTCAGGGTCAGATGAGAGGTCAGAATGTATTGTCGATGCCGGCAACTTCTATCCCGAACCAATCTGTACAGGCAGCTATTCCTGACTTTGACTTCCCGGTATCGTTTACTGTAACGCAGTTCATGGTAAGAGTACCTGGTAGAGCAGCTTTATTAATCCACGGTAACTCATTGAATGATGCTGCAGGATTGATCAAGAATCTGAGAAGCGGGGATGTAGTTTCTGTTTTCGATATTAAAGCAACAGCTCAGGGTCTGGAAGGACAACAGATTAAAAATATTACTCCTATATTAATTAATGTTCAATAGGACTAAAATTGGAATTTATTATGAAAAAATATATTAGCACCCTTTTAGTATTAGTTTCGGGATTTGCTTTTTCCCAGACTATTCTGAATGCTTCTTCTCCGGAAGAGTTCAGACAGATGAGAGAGGAAAACAAACAAAAAGTTGGTGATACTATTATAGATAAAACAGTAAAACCTCTTGAATATGGATTTGTTGAAGATAAAGACATCCTGAAGAGTATGTTTGTTTGGGAGATCATCGATATGAATGACAAGATCAACCAGCCTTTCTACTATGATAACCCGGATGGTCTTCTTTCTACTCCTACAAGATCGCTGTATCAGTTATTATTAGATGCTGCTTTAAGTGGAAAAATCGAGCAGGTTTATGATGACGAAAACTTCACAGTAAAGCTTTCACCTGAAGGAATCCAGAAAAGATTGGAGAACGTTAGAGTGAATGATGCTGCTATCGATATCTTAAACTCAGGAAGACAATTAACTGAAAAAGAGAAAAAAGAATATACCGACGTATTTAAGACGACTACTGACAAAGTAAAAGTTCTTAAAATCATGGGAATGTGGTTCATAGATAAGAGAGACGGACAGATGAAGTACAGACCTCTTGGTATTGCTGCTATGGGACCTGATCCTGCAGTACAGGGAGTTATCGGTCCGGACGGAAAACCAATTGCAGGAAACGATGAGCTGATCGACCTGTTCTGGATCTTCTATCCGAATGCAAGAGACATTTTAGCGAACAATTATGTTTTCAACAGAAAGAATTCATCTGCTGACCTGTCTTTTGATGATATCATCAACGCAAGAAGATTCTCATCCATCATCTATAAATCCTCAAGCGGTCTGGGAGACGGTACGATCAAGGACTATATCCCGAGAAATGCTGATGAACAGCTGGAAGAAAGCGATAGAATCAAAGCGCAGATCCTTGAAATGGAAAATGATATGTGGAATTACTAGATTTCACTTGATATTTATACAAAACCTGAGTATTTTTACTCAGGTTTTTTTATGATGAAATCACCTTTTGTTTATTGCCGGTCAATAATCAATGGCATAGGGGATTATAGATGACCTTAAAATAAATGAAGTTTCTCATATGAAAAATGTAGAGTATATTATTGTAGGTGACGGGTATGCAGGGTTGTTTTTAGCACATCAGCTGATTAAGAATAACAAATCGTTTGTAATCTTCTCAGAAGGAAGAAAAAGTGCTTCACAGGTTTCTGCCGGGATTATCAATCCGGTAGTTCTTAAAAAATTTACCACTTTCTGGAAAGCACAGGAACAGATTGACTTCCTTAAGGACAGCCTTAATGAAATCAAATCATATACAGGAGAAAATTATCTGATTAACGCTCCTATTCACAGGATTTTTCATGACGAAAATGAACAGAACCTTTGGCTGAAAAAATCAGCCAATGAAGAACTTTCCCACTTTCTCGACCAAAATTTTGATCGTTTAAATATGGTAAAAAACGACTTTCTCACAGGAAAGGTCAATCAGTCTGCCAGGCTTGATGTTAATGGATTTTTTACCGGTTTATTTAATTATTTTGAAAAAAACGATCATTTGGTAAAAGAAAAGTTCGATTACACAAAACTGGACCCTTCCGGATCCACTTATAAAGATTTTATTTTTAAGCAGGTTATCTTTTGTGAAGGAATGGGGGTGAAAGATAATCCGTTCTTTTCTGAAATTTCTGTAAATCCTAACAAAGGACATCATATCAAAGTAAAACTTTCTCAGCCGATCCCGGACAATATTACCATCAAAAAGAAACATTTTTTATTTCCAACCGGAAACGGGCTGTATTTTTATGGGGGAACTTATGACAGGGAGCAGCTTCACCATCATATTGATGAGTCGGCAGTGGCGCAGTTGGTCAAAGGGCTTTCTGAATTTTATCCTTACGATTTTGAAGTGGAGGAAGTACATTTTGGGTTCCGTCCTACTGTGAAAGACAGGAGGCCGATCATCGGGAGACATCCAACCTGTCATAATCTTTATGTTTTCAATGGATTGGGTGCCCGTGGAATTCTGAACGGATGTTATTTTTCAAGAGATTTATTCCGTTTTATAGAGGAAAATATTCCTTTGCATGAAGAAGTTTCTTTAAACAGATTTCAACAGCAATAACGTATAGATACATCATTTAAAAAAGCTTTTAACATTTATGAATGAGAACATTTTAGGGATTACAGCAGGAGTTCTGACTTCCATTTCAATGATTCCGCAATTGATCAAGGTGATCAGGGAGAAAAATGTAGAAGATATTTCTTTGGTTATGCTGCTGGTCCTTATTTCAGGACTTTCATTATGGGTATGGTATGGTTTTGTGAAGGATGAACTGCCTATCATTTTGTCCAATTCATTTGCCGTTCTCGTCAATATAAGCCTTTTGATATGCTATATGATCTATAACAGAAAGTAACAGGAAAATAGAATAAAAAAGACGCTTCAAAATGAGGCGTCTTTGTATTTTGAGTGTAAGTGATACAGTTATTCAAGAACAAATTTAGCTAAAGGTGCCATTCTTGCTTTGTTCAGAGTCAGTGTATTCCCGTTTACAGAATAGTTATCTGCAGCAAGAACTGCTTTTGTGAACTGGTTTTCAATTTCCAGATCTTCACAAGCCATCATGGTAGACATCCCCTGATTAAATTTAATTCTCATAATTTCAGGTTTGATCTCAAATGTCCCTCCAAATCCGTTACATCCGGCATGACCTTCATATCTCATCCCGTCCATATTCAGTTTGAAATGAGGATTGTTTTTAGGATTTTTCAAATTGATAGGTTTCCCGTAAAGCTCAGTTAATTTCCATGTTTTACCTGTAATATCAGTAGTTGGCTTTTGTGCAGAAGCCTGTGGCTTACAGGAAACAACCAGAAAGGTAGCAATAACCAGAGCGGATAAATAATAATATAAACTCTTCATAATTTCTTTTTTTTGTATGAACGCTAATACCCTATGCTAATACGATGCCATTTTTGCCTGACCAGCTTCTTTTTTTGCCTGTTTAAGATGAAACAGGACCATATCTACATTCTTCTTAAGGAAAGTAATATTTCCCTTAATTTCAGAGTATTGATACTCCTCATTGGAGGCTGTATACTCTGGTAAAGCATCACTTTTTTTAAGGTCATAAGTTTTACCGTTTAAATGTACGGTTGCAGTGTTTTTGGTCTTGTTGATAGTGACTTCTATCTTTTCTCCATAGCTGTCAACGTATATATTCTTGGAAATATCATCCTTATTTTCAGGAGCTGCCGTAGTAATGATCTCGGCTTCTTTTCCGGGATGTTTACACGCTGTTGAGGAGAGAATGGTCAATCCTATAAGGACTGGTGTTAATAATTTTTTCATAGTGATAAGTGATTTTAAAGTGTTTCATGAAATAAGGTGTTAATACTATATAAAAATACGAATATTTTTAATAAATATATGTTAATTTTTCATAAACTAACACTATGTTTTAATCAGACATGTTGCAAAAAGCCTCTTTAGAAAACATTTTTCAGGAAACAAAAAAGTGATAATTGTTATTAGAAATTCAGGATTGAAAGGGTCGGGACGGGCTTTTTAACCGTCTTGTTTTCAGGGAAGTAAATTGTATTTTTTTCATTGTTCATGTGCTGTGTAAATTTTCGGCAAAAATAATTCAAAAATCAGAGAATGCCAATAAGCCAGTATTAATATTTCGGAATCATGATAAATTTTAGTTTTTTTAACAAAACAGCACTGTGAAATGTCGAAAAAAGCAACAGTCAGATGACAGAATTTCTTTTTAAGGAGGTCATTCGGCCGGTTTGGAGATCACAAGGCCATGTTGGTACAAAGCTCAGCATGAATATGATATGCTTTAAATAAAGGAAAAATGAGAAGAAAATATATCCTTTATTTCAGGTATTTTAAAGAAGCGTTAAATTTTGTTAATCTGCTATGATAGTATCATAATCTGGATGTACATTTGCCACTTCAAAATGAGAAACTTTATAGTATACTTTTTAACCGGTCTTTTTCTGCTCTTTGTAGTGGAAAGCAGACTTGACGTTAAAACTCTTCGAAATGACTATTCCGGTCATGTTTCTCATCATATGCCCAAAAGAGCCAACCGCCTGAACCAGACTTATGAAAAGCTTTCCGTTCAGCAAATGGCAGATAATATAGACATTTCCACACTGGAGCTTGCCGAGAATGACTTTCAGCTGTCTGATGTATGGCAGGCTATTGTTGTTTTTGCAGGGGTTTTCACACTGGTTTATATTTTTGGGTTAAAAAGCTACAAAAGGCTAAAACCGGATATTCATGGCTTTGTACATGATCTGGCTACCAAAAGATTTATTCTGATCCGTTCCATCAGAATTTAAAAATTCATTTTTCATGTTGTTTTCTGCCTGATGCCAGGTGGGAAGACACTGCGTTGTATATGCCGGTAATCATTACATCGTCATTCTCACTATTACCGTTTTTCCAATCAAAACATTAACGATTTATATAAACTCTAGAATTATGATAAAAAGAGTTGCTTCGGGAATTGCGCTGAGTGTCCTTCTGTTGGCAGTGGGCTGCAATAAGAAAAAAGAAGAAAAAGAAGAAGTTACAGTGTATCCTGTGACATCGCCTGTAGTGATGGATACTGTGATCAACAAAGAGTATGTTGCACAGATCCAGTCTGTAAAGAACATTGAGGTCAGAGCCCAGGAAAAAGGGTTCCTTGAGAAGATCTTCGTGGATGAAGGACAGTACGTACAGGCAGGGCAGACTTTATTCAGAATTATGCCTAAACTGTATCAGGCAGAATTATTGAAAGCAAAAGCAGAAGTAGAGCAGGCTTCTATTGAACTGAAAAATGCAAGTACACTGGCCGGGAACAATATTGTTTCCAAAAATGAAAAAGCAATGGCCAAAGCCAAGCTGGATGCTGCCAATGCAGAGATGAAACTTGCCCAGATCCATTTGTCGTTTACAGACATCAAAGCACCGTTTTCCGGTATTATCAACAGAATTCCTCTGAAACTGGGAAGCCTTGTGGATGAAGGCGATCTGCTGACTTCATTGTCAGATAATACAAGCATTTATACCTATTTCAATGTTTCGGAGCCTGAGTATTTAACGTATCAGACCCATGCAGCAGACAGAGGCAGCAACCAGGTAGCCCTGATTACGGCAAACGGAGAAACCTATTCGCAGAAAGGAGAAATCCAGACCATTGAAGGAGAATTTGATAATGAGACCGGAAATATTGCTTTCAGGGCTAAATTTCCTAATCCGGACAAACTCCTGAGAAATGGTGAAACAGGAAAAGTGCAGATGTCTATGCCGGTTCATAACGCCCTGATCATTCCACAGAAAGCGACCTATGAAATTCAGGATCAGAAATATGTATTTGTGATCGATAAAAACGGTACAGCCAAATCCAGAAATATAAAAATTGCCTATGAGCTTCCGGATTTATATGTGGTAAGTTCAGGAATTTCAAAAGGCGATCAGATCCTTCTGGAAGGCGTTCAGAAAGTGAAAGATGATCAGAAGATCAAAACCAGATTCCAGAATCCAGAAAAGGTTCTCCAGTCATTGAAATTAAAAGCAGAGTAATGGACTCTAAAGTGAAGAAGTATGTTTAAGAAATTCATTCGCAGACCCGTTCTGTCTATAGTAATCTCATTGATTATTGTATTTATGGGGATATTATCATTGGTAAAACTTCCGGTGACCCAGTTCCCTTCCATTTCTCCGCCTAAAGTAAACATTACCGCAGAATATCCCGGAGCCAACAACGAATTATTGATCAAATCCGTAGTCATCCCTTTGGAAAGAGGACTTAACGGAGTTCCGGGGATGAAATATATGACCTCAGATGCCGGAAACGACGGGGAAGCATCTATTCAGATCGTATTTGACCTGGGGACAGATCCCAATGTGGCCGCGGTAAACGTTCAGAACCGTGTATCTTCAGTGGTGAACAAACTGCCGCCTCTGGTAGTACGTGAAGGAGTAAAGATTACTCGTGAGGAACCGAATATGCTGATGTACATCAACCTGTACAGTGACGATCCGAAGGCTGACCAGAAGTTCCTTTTCAATTATGCAGATATTAATGTGATGTCTGAGCTCAGAAGGGTAAGCGGAGTTGGTTTTGCCGATATCCTCGGAACCCGTGAATATGCAATGCGTATCTGGCTTAAACCTGACCGTCTGACTGCCTATAACATTTCCGCAGATGAAGTGATGGAATCGCTCAATGAGCAAAGTCTGGAAGCTTCACCGGGAAAAACAGGGGAGAGTTCAGGAAAACGTTCACAGTCTTTCGAATATGTCCTGAAATATCCGGGGCGTTTTAATAATGAAAAAGATTACGGGAATATTATTTTAAAAGCCAAACCCGATGGCGAATCTGTAAGGCTGAAAGATGTTGCAGATATAGAATTCGGAAGTTCAATGTATGATATTTATTCTACTTTGAATGGTAAACCTTCTGCCGCAATTACGGTAAAACAGTCTTACGGATCCAATGCAAGTGACGTTATCAAAAACGTAAAAGCATTGATGAAAGACCTTGAAAAAAATAATTTCCCGAAAGGAATGCACTATGACATCAGTTATGATGTTTCCAGATTCTTGGATGCTTCTATGGAGAAAGTAATCCATACTTTGTTTGAAGCTTTCGTATTGGTAGCTATTGTTGTATTTCTTTTTCTTGGGGACTGGCGTTCAACACTTATTCCCGCACTGGCGGTTCCGGTTTCACTGGTAGGAACTTTTGCGGTAATGTCCGCCTTCGGAATTACGCTGAATATGATCTCGCTCTTTGCATTGGTAATGGCAATCGGAGTGGTAGTAGATGATGCGATTGTAGTGATTGAAGCGGTGCATGCTAAAATGGAAGAGAAACATCTCTCTCCTTTAAAGGCAACAGAAGAAGCCATGCATGAGATCAGTGGGGCGATCATCGCAATTACCCTGGTAATGGCATCGGTATTTATCCCGATTGCATTTATGTCTGGGCCGGTTGGGGTATTCTATCGTCAGTTTTCTATTACCATGGCATCATCCATTATCTTGTCAGGGGTTGTAGCTCTTACGCTGACACCTGCTTTATGTGCCCTGATCCTGAAAAATAACCACGGTAAGCCTAAAAAGAAAACTCCGGTTACCCTTTTCCTTGACAAATTCAATAATGTATTTACCAAAGGAGCCGGGAAGTATGAAAAGATGCTGAACAAGACCGTGACCAAAAAGACCATTACACTTCCATTGTTACTGGCCTTCTGTGCATGCACTTATTTCCTGAGCAATTCACTCCCTTCAGGATTTATTCCGGCAGAAGACCAGGGGATGATCTATGCGATTATCCAGACACCTCCGGGATCTACCTTGGAAAGAACGAACCAGATCGCAAGAGAGCTTCTGAGAGAATCTGAAGATATTGATGGGGTACAGTCTGTTTCTTCACTGGCGGGATATGAGATTCTGACAGAAGGTACCGGATCGAACTCCGGAACCTGTCTGATCAATCTGAAAAGTTGGGAAGAAAGGAAAGAATCTGCTGCCGAAATTATTGAAAAGCTGGAAGAAAAAGCCAAGAATATTCCGGGAGCCAATATTGAATTCTTCCAGCCGCCTTCCGTTCCCGGATACGGTGCTGCAGGAGGTTTCGAGCTTCGTTTGCTGGACAAGGCTGGAAGTGGAGACTACCATAAAATGGAACAGGTGAGTAATGACTTTGTAAAGGAGCTGAAAAAACGTCCGGAACTGGGATCTGCATTTACATTCTATTCTGCGAGTTTCCCTCAGTATATGCTGAGGGTAGACAATGATCTTGCTGAGCAGAAAGGGGTAACCATTGCAAAAGCGATGGATAACTTATCCACGTTAATCGGATCCAACTATGAGACCAGTTTCATCCGTTTCGACAGGCCGTATAAGGTGATTGTGCAGGCAGGTCCGCAATACCGTGCATTGCCAACAGATCTTCTGAAATTATACGTGAAAAATGATAAAGACCAGATGGTTCCTTATTCAGATTTCATGAGGCTGGAAAAAGTATATGGACTGTCTGAGATTACAAGACATAATATGTATAATTCGGCGGAGGTGAGTGGAACTCCCGCACCGGGATACAGTAGTGGCCAGGCCATCAAAGCAATTCAGGAGGTGGCGGATAAAACCCTTCCGAGAGGTTTCGGTATCGACTGGGCGGGGATTTCCAAAGATGAAGTAAGCCGTGGAAATGAAGCGGTATTTATCTTCCTGGTATGTTTAGGATTCGTTTACCTGATCCTTTCTGCACAGTATGAAAGTTTCATTCTTCCCTTACCGGTAATCTTATCACTTCCTGTAGGGATTTTCGGAGCATTTTTATGTTTAAAACTTTTAGGACTCGAAAACAATATCTATGCACAGGTGGCTATGGTAATGCTTATCGGACTTTTAGGTAAAAATGCGGTATTGATTGTGGAATTTGCTGTTCAGAAGAAAGCTGAAGAAGGTATTCCTGTAGCGAAAGCAGCTATTGAAGGGGCAGCGATCCGTTTCCGTCCGATCCTGATGACCTCATTTGCATTTATTGCCGGATTGATTCCATTAGTGATTGCCACCGGACCGGGAGCTATTGGTAACAGAACGATTGGTACTGCGGCGGCCGGAGGGATGCTGATCGGAACCATTTTCGGATTAATGATTATTCCGGGGCTGTATTATATTTTCGGAACCATCGCTGAAAAATCAAGATTGGCGAGATATGAAGAAGAAAATCCTTTAACAGAACAAACTGAACCTTACGAACACGATGGAAAATTTGAAGACTAAAAATATAATCACAGCCATAGCGTTATCTCTTGTTTTAGCAAGTTGTAAAGCGCCTATGGCGACAGTCATAAAAGACGAGGTTAAAGAAAATATACCTCAGAATTTTAATCAGGAAGAGCAGCAGGACGCTAGTAATAACAGCGGAACAACCCCATGGAGACAGTTTTTTACGGATCCTAATCTTGTAAGCCTGATTGAAACGGCATTAAAGAATAATCAGGAGCTTTTAATCACGCTTCAGGAAATTGAAATTGCCAAGAGCGGTGTGCTTGCCAAAAAAGGAAGACTTACACCCACCGTTTCTGCCGGAGTAGGAGCCGGAGTGAAAAAAGCCGGCCGATATACCAGTGAAGGTGCTGGTGATGCCACTACAGAAATAGAACCGGGCAAAGAAATGCCGGATCCGCTTGGGAATTTCGGTGCAGGGCTGAACGCAAGCTGGGAAATTGATATCTGGAAAAAACTGAGAACCGAAAAGGAATCTGCAGTAGCCCATTATCTTTCAACAGTAGAAGGTAAAAACTTCGTGCTTTCTAATCTGATTGAGGAAGTGGCTGATAATTATTACGAATTACTGGCCCTGGATAATCAGCTGGATATTATACAGCAGTATATTAAACTTCAGCAAAGAGCGTTGGAGATTTCAAAAATCCAGAAAGAAGCTGCTGCTGCAACTGAATTGGCGGTGAAGAAGTTTGAAGCTGAACTGGCAAAATCCAAAGCATCAGAATATACGATTCGCCAACAGATTACGGAAAAGGAAAATGAGATCAATGCTTTGTTGGGAAGATATCCGCAGCCTATCGTCAGAACGAAGGAAAACTTTATGTCTACCATTCCGCCAACGGTGTATACGGGAATTCCGTCACAGTTATTGGCCAATCGCCCTGACATCAAACAGGCAGAGCTGGAATTGAAAGCATCAAAACTGGATGTGGAAGCAGCCAGAAAAGAGTTCTATCCATCGCTTGAGATTTCTGCAACGTTAGGATTAGAGGCATTCAAACCTTCCTATCTGGTAAAAATGCCGGAATCTATTGCTTATAATCTTGCAGGAGAACTGGCAGGTCCGCTGATTAACAAAAGTGCAATTAAAGCCAATTTTCAGACGGCAGATGCCAAGCAGATCCAGGCTTTGTATGAATATGATAAGGTCATTCTGCGTGCTTATCTGGATGTTGCCAATCTGATGTCAAAGATTAAAAATATAGATCAGTATTATCAGTTGAAATCCCAGGAAACCAAAGCCCTGGACCAGTCTATTGATATTGCGAACCAATTGTTCCGAAATTCCAGAGCTGACTATCTCGAAGTTCTTTTGAACCAAAGAGATGCACTGGATGCAAAAATGGAACTTATAGAAGCGAAACAGAAACAGCTGAGCACCGTAGTTGATATCTATAAAAGCTTAGGTGGTGGCTGGAAATAAAACATCATAATTCAATCAATAAACAGTTAATGTTTTGAGGCAATTCTTTTAGGATTGCCTCTTTTTATTTCCGCTACAAATTTTTTCTACTGATCTCATGTGGATCACATGGATTTCAAAAGTATTTCTATAATTGTTTAATGATGAAATATTTATAAACCTAATGCTTATTGCAAAAACAGATGTGTAGGAGTGTTTTTTGAAAAAGTTTTTTAGATTTATGATTAATATAAGCGAGACGCATGCGCCACCAACGGGGATTTACATCCATTGAGGGAGACGTTTGAAGGGTCTTCTCGATTAATTTCTTATGGTTTAAACAAATGGAACGCACCTTCAAACATATCAAAAAGCCGTATTATTGCAGAAACGATAAGTACAAGACTGCCTGCTTCCGCTCAAGCGTTAGGGAAATTTTCAACAGCTTTAAAATGGGGGGGAGAATTGTTGGTGGAATTGGAATTGCTAACTCTATATACCAAGGTATAGAGGGGAATATTTCTCCAACTCGTACAGCTGTAGATATTGTAATGGGAGCAGTAGGTTTTATGGGATCTTGGGAAGCAGCAGCATCACTAGTGTATTTTGGTGGGATGGCAATTTATGAGACGAATTTTAATGATGGCAAAGCAGCATTTTAACATGATTAGATTTATAAGATTACTTTTTTATCATATATATTTATACTTTTATAAAGTAGATGATGGAAATAAAGCACTTGCTAAGTTTACAACATGGTTAATTTTCACATTACTTTTTGGAGTAATTATATACTCTATGTATGTTTTTATTAGGTTACATAGTGATAACGCTGTTGTTCATACATTTTATATATATTATATTTTAGTATTTATAATTATTGGATTTTTTGTTGGAAGAAATATCTATATAATTGGTTTCGAAAGTCTTGACTCCTTTAGAAACTACAACATAAAATACTATTTTTATTTTTTTCTAATTGTGGGATTTACATTTGCAGTAGCATTTTATTCAACGAACGTTAATCAAAAGCGAATTTTCGAGAAGAAAAAAATAGAAAATCATGGCAAAGCAGGATAGCCCCGCCCCCGCACAATTGCATCGTGTGGTGAAGTAATAATAACTGTAAAAAAATAGTGTATTTTCAAAAATCGAAACAAAATTAAAATAATATTTGCGAGAAAGAGTCCGTACAATACTGGGCTCTTTTCTTTAAATCAAGCCTAATTTTATCCCTGTAATGCAGAACAGAAAATGCATATGAGCAGCAAGCTTATAAAGAAACCATAGGTTCCTGATAATTCAGCGCTCATGCCTGGATTTATAACAGCTCCCTATGGTTCACAAAAATTTTAAATTATGAGTATCACAAAAATTTATTATTACTTTTTTTATAAAATATATAAGTCGGTTCAATATACATCTAAACCATTTGGTGACTTTTTGCTTAACTTTCGAGCCGGTATAATAATGATTGCTTTACAAATCTTTGCTTTAGCATCCTTAGGCATTTATTATTCCATAATAATACAAGAAAAGATGGAATTATCCATTTTTATGCCTGTTATATATGTACCATTAATAATAATTATTGCTTTTAATTATTATTCTTTAGATTATCTAGATATATGGAAAGAATATAATAAAGAGTTTGATAACTTACCAAGGAAAAAGAACGTTCTTGGAAGTTGGATCGTCTTTGGAATAGTTTTAATAATTATTGGAAATTTTATTTTTTCATTTTATTGTTTAGACAAGCAAGCAAGGAAGAATCAGGTTGGTCCATATGCACCGGAAATTGTAGCCAAAGAAAAAAGGGAAGATTCTTTACAAAAAGCTAAACAAATAGAAAACCTTAAAAAAATATATGGTGAAGATAAAAAATAGTATAATTTTCAGCTAGTACCTCAAGTATAGCAAACAAATTAGAGGATTGAGTTCAATACTCTAATTTTATAATTTTTATCTCTGATATTCCTGAGATTAGACAATCTTATTACAATCCATTTAAAATAGATAGCGCCCCCGCTCCCGCACGATTATATAGTGTGGTGGATAACATAAAAACCCCTGCAAAATGCAGGGGTTTTGTATTAACATATATTTTCAAAAATAAGCCGTCTCAGTTGTGAGACGGCTTATTTTTAATTTCATTGGGTGTTTATATCTCAAAAGTTTTTACTTATCAAGCAGCTTTTCCAGTCTGCTCATCATTTCATCCTTTTCTTTCAGCATACGTTCATACAAAGCGATTTTTTCTTCGTGAAGTTGAACAATTTTATCAATAGGATTAATATTTTGGACTTCAATTCTATTATTAAACATTGCATTATCTGAAAATGTGTAGGAAATCCCCCGCTCCCGCTCCCTTGATGGCTTTCAATGTAGTTATTTGGAAGATGGGGGGAATTTACCTGCGATGCAGAAAATGCATATGAGCAGCTTATAATGGAAGGCTCTGTCTTTCCATCTACTCCAGAATGGAAATTAGATTTTGTAGCCACTGAAGCTGGAGTTTACAGTTTCACAGAAAACCGTTATATTTACCAATATAAAGATCACCTGGGTAATATTAGAGTAAGTTTTGCCAAAAACAGTGCAGGAACTCCTGAGATTACAGATACAAACAACTATTATCCATTTGGTTTAAATCACATTTCTGGACAATTTAGTACTGCTAATTTTGGAAGTTATTATAGTTATAAATACAATACTAAGGAACTTCAGGAAACAGGAATGTTTGATTACGGCTGGAGGCAGTATATGCCGGATCTTGGAAGATGGAATGGACCAATTATCAGAAGCATATACTTCTACGAGTCCTTTTGCTTATGTCGCTAATAATCCTGTTTCTATGAGGGACCCTGATGGTAGATGGATGGATGCAAATGGTCATATTGATACTTCAGGAAACTCTAATCCTTTTAGAGATATGGCTCAGTCTCGAATACTAATGAATGAATTTCTAGGACGACATTCAGGAGAAGGCGGAGGTTATCTTGCTTTTGGGGAGACTCAGGCATATACAGACTTAATGACTGCTTTTTTTAATGGAGGAAAAGGAGGAATTACCAATAAGGGTGGAGCTTTAAGATGGTGGACAGATTATGATGATCCCGATCCTAATGTGAAAGGAGTAGGTATTTTAGGCATCCTTAAATTTAAATCATCTTATGAATATGATTCTGATATGCATAAAATTTCCCAAGACCTTAGAACATGGGGGGGTATGCTTTTTCTGCCAATAAGTTTGCATTTCAACCTGCTGCTGATAGAGCTGTTTTATATGGAGCTTATTCTACCACTAATTTAGTCTTTGAAAAAGCGTTACCAAAAATATTGGGTTCCAGAAAAATATATGTCCCAATAATGGAAGTAAGTGTTAAGAATGCACAAAGGTTAGCCGCTGGAACGAAGTACGCAGGAAGAGTTTTAGGTGGCGCAGGTATAGCTTTGGGTATTTATGATATGTCCAAAAATGGTGTAAATATGTCAAATTCATTAGATACAGTAATGTCTGTACTAGCTGTTTCACCAACAGGCTGGGGACAAGCTATAGCAGGAAGTTATTTTCTAGCCAACGGAATTACAACATTGGTAACAGGAAAAGATATAGGTCAACATATCGAGGGAGCGGTGAATAAATACTATAACAATGGCGTGAGAGCAGAAGAACAAAGAAAATTTAATACAGCCATGGGCTATTAAAAATTTATATATGATACTCATTGATTATTTATATTATCAATTTACAAATTTCTATTATCAATTTGAGAAAGATGGTACACATAGGGGATCGGGAATTATTTTGACAGGTGCTTTGTTATGTTGGAATTTAGTGTTTTTTATTATTATATCTGATAAATATTTTAATACTAATTTAGGACCTTCAAACAAATATGTATTGATAATTTATTGTTTACCAATTATTTTATTTTTAGGATTAAGATATTCGAAGTTTACTTCTTATGAAGAAATTAATGAAAAAGTTCAAAAATTTAGTAAAACAAAAAAAACAATTGCTGATATTTTATTAATTATTTATGTTATTATTTCACTTCCTGTATTTATTATTTTTGGTATTTATCTTGGATCGTTAAAAAACTAAATTTTAAAATTCCCCGCTCCCGCACGATTGTATCGTGTGGTGGATAACATAAAAACCCTTGCCAAATGCAGGGGTTTTGTATTAACAATAATTTTTCAATAAATAGTTTTGAAAATATAAAATGAATAACTGATTAAGCAGTATTCTTCGTAAGCGTCTTCAGCCGCTCAGTAATTAGCTATGACCATTTTATAAACTGTCTCAAGCCACTTAGAATAGGGCTGCAAACACTATGGTAAATCTCTCCAGCCACTTGATCAAGTGGCTGGAGCCTCTTCAGAACAGCCTCCAGCTACTTCATTAACGGTCTCCAGACCGTTCTACAAGTCCCTGTACCCACTTATCAAAGTGGCTGGAGACCGTTAATGAACACCCTCCAGCCCGTCATATAACAGGGCATACCACTTTATCCAAGGGGGTAGAGGGGGTTGGTGAAGGGGGTAGAATGATATAAAGAACCTGGTAATCTCATTTTCAATACATGAATGTTAGTAATTAAAACAAATCGTATCAGAATATTTTAATTTCCTAACTTTGTAATGATCAACAATAATCAAACAAACATGTCAATAACTACCGAAGATCAGATGACCGGAATGCAGAAAGTAAGTGAAGCCGTTGCCTACACCCTGAAGGCCATGACTGAGTATGCAAAGCCGGGGATGACAACCAAAGAGCTGGATGAATATGGCGCGAAGATTCTTTCAGACTTTGGGGCGAAGTCTGCACCCTATCTGACGTATGGTTTTCCGGGCTGGACGTGCATCAGTGTGGATAACGAGTTTTGCCACGGGATCCCTACTGATCAAAGGGTTTTAAAAGAAGGAGATCTGATCAATATTGATGTTTCTGCAGAGCTTCATGGTTATTGGGCGGATAATGGAGGCTCGTTTATCATTGGAAAAGATATTCACGGGCATCAGAAGCTGGTAAATGCCTCCAAAGAGATCTTGCAGAAAGCAATCGATCATATAAAAGGTGGCGTAAAAATAGCAGATATCGGATTTTTAATGGAAACCGAAGCCAAAAAGAGAGGGTTGAAAGTAATCAAGAACCTTTGCGGTCATGGTGTAGGAAGAAGCCTGCATGAGGAACCGGATGAACTGCTCAATTATAAAAATCGTTTCGATACGAGACGTTTTAAGAAAAACTCGGTAGTGGCTATTGAAACTTTTATTGCAACAGATTCCAGTCTTGCTGTAGAAATTGAAGACGGCTGGACGATGGTAGGAAACAAAGGCGGATATATGGCACAGCATGAGCATACGATCGTTGTTACCGATGGGAAACCCATCATTTTAACCCGGATGAATGAAATATTGAACTGACAGATTTTTCAAATATAAAATCACAAACCTTTCTGAATTCAGGAAGGTTTTTTTATACACTGCATTTGCTGCAGCAGCTACAAAAAATTATATTTGTTATATATCCTGTAACCTATGAAAAGAATCCTCCGCCTTGTTTGTATACTCAGTCTTACGGTCAGTCTTATTTCATGTACCTCTTATATAAAACCAATTCATACCGATCCGATGCCTGATTCTGAAAACATAACAAAGAAGTTGTCTTTTCGGGATGGCAGCCTGAACTTCAGTTTTTATGGAGATTATATCTTTGATAAAACGGATGAGAGATTGATCTTTTTTACCAACAAAGAGATTGGAGGAATTCTTCAACATATAAAAGGCAAGCCGTCTTCACAAATCTTATTTACCTACACTCCAGCAAGTATTTACAACAATATGCTTGCATTCTACTATGCAGGAAAAACGCTGGATGAAATAAAAAAAGATTTCACCACCCAACATCCCGAAAAAGAAATGCCGGGTGGCCTGCTGTATCGCTGTCAGTACAATGGTCATGATATCATTGAAGTGTATAAACAGACCGAAGGAGGAGTGGTGAGATGGATTGCCATTAATGATCCCGGAAAGCAAAATACGGATAAGTTTAAGCTTGAAAATGATAAACTGTTTTTTGAACTTAATGCTCACCTGTGGACCGGGCTGTAATTTTTTAACCCCAGCAGTAAATACCTGGATTTAAATGCGGTTATCGGATATTTGTTTTCTATATTTGTGATGCACCAGTTCCACACAAAAACTATTGATATGAAAAAATTTCTTTTAGCCGTTTTAGGTGTTCTCATTATTATTGCTGCTATAGTTTTAATAAAAACATATACTTATCCTTTCAAGAAAAATACAATTGTATCAGGAGAAGGGTGGAAACCTGTAAAAAACGACTCTGCAATTATACGGCTGTCAGGGGGGATCAAAATACCCACCGTTTCCACAGGGAACCTCGGAACGTTCAATTATGCTCCGTTCGATCAGTTTAAAACGTATTTAAAAACCTCTTATCCTTTGGTATATCAGCATACGGAAAATGTTGAGGTCAATCAGTATGGATTGGTATTCAGGTTAAAAGGAAGCAACCCTGCCCTTGAACCTGTTTTATTCCTTTCCCATATGGATGTGGTGCCTCCCGGGGATGCAGACATCAAAAATAATGAAGACAATATTTTCCGTCCCGATGATCAACCTTTGGAACCTGTTGCAAAAGTTGCTGAAGACTGGGATTTTGCACCTTTTTCAGGAGCTGTAGCCAATGGAAGGATCTATGGCAGAGGTGCAATAGATATGAAAGGAATGCTTTTCTCCCTGTTGGAAGCAATGAACAGTATGATTAAAAACAAACAGACGCCCCAGAGAGATATTTATCTGGCTTTCGGTTTTGATGAAGAAGTAGGCGGCCAGAAAGGAGCCATTCAGATTGCAGATTACTTTAAGAAAAAAGGATTAAAATTCGATGCGGTATATGATGAAGGCGGGCTGATCATGCGAAAAGGAAATGTGGCAGGAATAGATTCCGATGTGGCTGTTGTAGGATGTGCCGAAAAAGGATTTCTTTCTGCTAAAATAAAAGTAAAAGGATTGGGCGGGCATTCTTCTATGCCTCCGATGGAAAGTGCTGTCGGGAAAGCTGCAGTCATTATGCAGCGTCTGGAAGACCATCAGATGAAACCGGTCATCACACCGCTGATCAAAGAATTCTTTAATAACATCGGGGGCGAAATGCCATTTACCACAAGGCTTGCATTGGCGAATCAATGGCTGTTAAAACCTGTTTTGATGTCACAGCTCACCAAAAACAATACAACCAATGCTTTGGTACGTACCACCACAGCACTCACGATGATGAAAGGAAGTGACGGAACCAATGTGCTGTCACCTGAAGTGGAATTTGTAGTCAATTTCAGACTTCTTCCCGGAAATACGGTAAAAGATGTCCGTGAGCATATTGCCAAAGCAACCGAAGGTTTCGACGTTGAGGTCGAAGAAATCGATAATACCAGAGAAGCCTCTGCAATTTCTCCCACCAATACGAAAGCCTTTAAATTAATAGAAGCCGGCGTCAAAGAAATTCATCCCGGAGCCATTGTTACACCATACCTTACCATGGCAGGAACCGATGCAGGGAAATATGAAATCGTCAGCAAAAATGTGTACCGTTTCATGCCTATTAAAATCAACAGTGCAGAACAGCAAAGCATCCACAGTACCAATGAATATCTCAGTATAGAAAACTACCTTAAGATGATTCATTACTTCGAATACCTGATGAAGAATTATGATAAGTAATTCGGTGTAACACTATTTGAAATGGTGAATGATAATTGTTTTTTTTTGAATGATATATTTATCTTAAACGCAAAGTTCGGAGAGTTTTCTATGGTATCTTATTGTTTTTTTCGATCGCAAAGGCGTTTCACTCAGCAATGAAAGTATGTTCCTGCTAAATGAAATGCTTTTGCGAACAAATAAACTATGCATATTAGTAAACTTTGCGAACTCTGCGTTTATAATTATTAACTATTGATATTTTTTTATTACAAAAAATATAACACGTCAAGTTTTGTCGCATTACGGATATAGCTTTGTCATATCAAAATTACAGAGCTATGGAATTGCCATTTTACTTAAACTTTAAAGACTTTGAAAGCCATTATTACGATAATCTTGAAAAATGGTTTGAAGAATATCATAATACAAGCGAGATCGATTATCTGAAAGCTCTTGCCGCTTTGTACAGCCCTTATCTCTACTATAACTTTGCAGAAGATAAGCTGCAGGCAGATGCTTTTATTGAAGTGAAAGACTGTTTTTTCCCTTATCATGAAAGAATTGGAATCTCTTTCTGTAATCATTGTGAAAAAGACGCTACGTCCAAAAAAGGACTGAATCATGTATTTGAGTTTAAAAACATCTCAATGATGGAGTATGCCCAGCATATTCTGGATAAAATCAATAAATACTGTTCCAAGAATACTGCTGCTTTGGAAGGCGATAAAAATATCCTGGATTACGTTAATGATTATGATATTGTTACTTCAGTAGACGGGGTAGGATACTGTATCAGCTATAACCGCCATCAGAAGGTATTGCCGTTTCTGAAAGCTTATCTGCCGTATTACGGTCAGATGGTCAATATGATGGTCTACAGGGATTTTATTTTTTCTCTTACAGATATCGCAGCATTTATTGACCAGAAGCTGAAGACAGTAAAAGCTTTTGAACATTCTATCTACAGCCGTTCAAAAGCAGATGCCAGATTCAGGGTCCATATGAGCCGCGAGTTTCTGACACTGTGCAACTAGCATCTTACACCATACACCATACATTCATACTAATTATATTGCGGAAAACTTATGTTTTTCAAACTAAAATCCCGGTCAGTAATGGCCGGGATTTTTTTGATGCCCGAAAACTGAGTTGAATGAGCTGTGCAATCAGTATGATCAGATACTATTAAAATGAGTGTCGTCAATAGCCTCCAGCTTCCATTCTTCGCACTTTAGTCAGGATAACCCTGGCCGGTTGTTGTTTTCTTTTTATAAGGAATATTCCAGATCAGGTCTGCAGCCAGATAATGTACACCTCCATGATGGATACTCCTGCTGCCTCTGATCAGATCATCCATATAGCCGATATCTACCGTAAAAGGAGAGTTGGGAATGGTAAACATATAATAAGCAGCAATACGCATTTCACGATATCCGAAATTTTCCCATTCCGGAGCAGGTTCATTAAGGTGGCTGATAGAAAATAAAGCTTCGGCACTTATCGCCAGTTTCTGATTGTTTTTAGGCGATAAGTTATAGGTTAATTGGCTTTTTATGCGGGTTCGTAACTGGAAATCCTCTTCCACTTTATGGAAGTCAGCATCAAAAAACTTTCTGAATTCCTGTCGTACCGTATTTTTCAGTTTCAATTTTTCTCCAAGGTCAAAAGTATAGGCATATCTCCCATAGATTCTGAATTCCTGCTCAGTGTTTTCTTTGTCGTAGGGCGCTTCGTTTTCATATTGAGGCTGTCGGCGGTAGCTGATGGCATAACTATATTGCTGATGAGGTGCAAATGAATGGTAAACCTCATGATTCAGTACAAAAATAGCCTGTCTGGAAAATAAAGCATTATTGTCCGGGCTGCTTTTACGTCCTATGGCAATATAGCTCAGAGCCTGCTTCTTTCCTAATGAATCCAGTTGACGTTTTACTCCAAATGCTGACCAGAAAGCGGTGTTGGCATCTCCCAATCCGGGCGGGCTGATCTGTGCCTGTACAAGTGTTCCTGCACACATCAATAAAAATAATCCTGTAAAAAAATTCTTTATACTCAATATCATGGATAGCTTCTTTGCGGTTAACTGTAAATATCTGCGAAGCCAAAAGACGGGTAGGGATGGCATCAATGCGCAGAGGGAATACTTTGTCGTTGCAAATTTAGAAGCGTTGTGGAGTTGCATGTTTATTTAAAATCTTTTAATGCTGTTTAAAAACAAGACAAAATAAATACCTGATTTAGGATAGATTTAGGAATGAACGAATATCCATGAGGCAATACTAGAAACATAGAGGGATTGTGGATAACTTGTTGGTAATTTGTGGAAAAGTAAATAATTTGTATTTTAATATGTTGATTATTAATTGTTTGAATAGTGGTTGTGAAAAAGAAATTGCCGCAATAGTAAATACTGCGACAATCCTGGGATATAGACTGATTTTTGAGAGATTTATCCTGCTTTGCACATGGCATCCCATGTTGTCCAGAAATGGGCATTAATGGCTCCGATAGGAGGATTTGTGCTATCTGCAACAATACCTACCATTGAGGCACAGTTGGAGTTGCAGCCTATTTCATAGTGGCTTCCCTGCTGAGGTGGGATCTGTCTCCAGGTACCCGTTGAGCCACTTAATAATTCCACTTTAATGTTAAAGATTCCCGAAAGACCGGGAGTCTGGATTTGTTTGGTAGGATCTTCACTGGAGATGGTATCGCTCCAGTTTCCCTGTGAAAAGGTTACCTTCCATGTAGAGATCATTCTGGCTGTATCATTCTGAGGAGAAAGATATACCCAGAACTGTGCTCCGTTTCCAAGTTGTACCTGTCCGGATGAATTTACGTTTACATTGGTTGATGTCATATGAAGATGTTTTTGTGGTTATTGTATAGCCCAAAGTAACGGAGAACCTGGGCTTTTTTTTATAGTAGAAACCACGGATTATAGATTCAGGTAGAAATACCTATGGCAGGAATAAAAAGTAAAAATGGTTTTAATTAGTAATTTATACAGTAAAAACATTATTTCATCCTGCTTGTATTCTATATAATGGAAAAGTTTTAGCAATTACATATTCCTATGATGGTGAATAGATATTTTTGTATACATTTATCTCGATAACTTTAAAACACTTGTATGAAAAATTTAAAAAGAATCAGCCGAGAAGACCTAAAAAGTTTGAAAGGAGGTAAGCCGGGTGGATCATATGGAGATGTGTGTTCATTAGGAGGCAATGATATTTGTGCACAGTATGGTTTAGAATGTGGATTATATTTCGGCCATGACAATGCAATTGGCACTTGGTATGCGTTACGATGCATATAATTTGCTGCTAAAAAATAGAAGTTTCTTCAAATGGGTATATGAAGGAGCTTTTTCTGTATCTTCATTCAAAATAAAAGCTATGGCTAAAAAATATACTCTATTTTTTCTTCTTTTGTATATATCTTTTTTTGTCGCACAAAATTTAACAGTCTCTTATGAGCTCAATTTCAAACCTTCAGTTGTACGAAAGGATTCCGCCAGGTCCAAACTGTATTTTTTGGATATTCTGAATACAGAATCTGTTTTTCGGGAGGCTATGCGCAGGGAATCTGATTCATTGATGTATTATGGCAATGGTTTTGGATTGGGGTATCCGGCCAACATAAATGAACAGCTGTATATCAAAAAAGATTTAAATCAACTTTTGGTTTTTAAATATCTGGTGTCACCGATAAGTCGGGATATATTCTATGTTAAAATAAATGAGCCGTTGAATTGGAAGCTTTCTGAAGAAAACAAAACGATCGGAAATATAAAATGTCAGAAAGCGGAAGTTGATTATGGCGGGAGAGTCTGGATCGCCTGGTTTGCCAAAGAAATTCCTTTTCAGGAAGGTCCTTATATATTCAATGGACTTCCAGGGCTTATTGTGGAAATCTATGATGATCATAAAGATTACTTATTCAAATTGATCAAAATAAAAAAAAATAAGCATAAAAATCTTTTTGTAATGAAAGGAGGGAAAGAAGTCAGTTGGGAAGAACTTGCAAAATTTCAACAGGATTATTACACCGATCCTTATTCTTTTACAAAATCCCAAAGCATTAAGGTCATGACTGATGACGGTAATGGAGGTCTTAAAAAAGTCGATCTTAGGGAAACAGCCGTTTCACTCCGGAATAACCTAAAAGAGTATAATAACGTCATAGAGTTAAATAGAAAAATAGATTATAAGTAAGTAAAAAAACAAGCCTGTGCTCATTGAGCACAGGCTTCAGTTTTCTTGCAGAAAGGAAGGGATTCGAACCCTCGATACAGTTACCCGTATACTACCTTTCCAGGGTAGCTCCTTCAACCACTCGGACACCTTTCTTTTTGAGATTGCAAAAATAATGTATTTTCCCGAATATCCAAATAAATATTGAAATTAATCTGTAATTTCTCCGCAAAGACTTCTCGTGAAGTTATCGGCAAAGCTTCCAGGGTAACTCGGATTGTCAATAAGGTGCATTGCTTTGGTGATCGCTGTTTCTGCAGTCATATCTCTTCCGCTGATGGCACCGATTCTTGAGAAAATATTACTGTTCTCATACTTTCCGAAAGAGATACCTCCTGATATACACTGGCTTACGACTACGATCTCCGTTCCGTTATTTCTGATTTCCTGAAGCGTTTCCTGCGTCTTTTCACTGCTGAAAATAGTTCCCGAACCGAAAACCTGAAGAATAAGAACCTTCATTTTAGGAATTTCTTTGAAATGGCTCAGATGCATTCCCGGGAAAATTCTCCAGAACAGAATATCTTCCGAAATATGTTCGTCAACATGAAATTCTACTTCCGGATCACAACGGAACAGATTATCCTTAAGAATATTCAAATGAACACCGGATTGCCCCAATATCGGATAATTCGGACTTGAATACGCATCAAAGTATTCTGCAGAATATTTCAACGTTCTGTTTCCTCTTAATAATTTATACTCAAAGTAAATGGCAACTTCCTGGATTACCGCTTCATCATTTTCATACAGGCTGGCATAATAAAGGCTGGTCAGAAGATTTTCTTTAGCATCTGTTCTTAAATCTCCGATCGGAAGCTGGGATCCCGTCATGATCACCGGTTTTCTTAATCCTTTCAGCATGAAACTTAATGCAGAAGCGGTATACGACATAGTATCCGTTCCGTGAAGAATCAGGAATCCGTCGTAGTCTTCGTAATTTTTCTGAATATAATTCGCAATGATTCTCCATTCCTCAGGCCCCATATCCGAAGAGTCCAGTGGTTTGGCAAAAGGATGAACGAAGACTTCACATTCCATCAGTTTCATTTCAGGCATCTTTTCAAAGATATTACCAAAATCAAAGGCACGGAGACTTCCGGTTTCATAATCTTTTTCCATCCCGATGGTTCCACCGGTATAGATGAGCAGGACTTTTCGCTTCATGTATTATTTTTAATTAAGAATTGGAGCCCAATTAGGGTTCATAGGCCAAAATTACGTTAATTTGCAAAGATTTGAAAATGAATAAACGCTTATGCTGAAATTTTATGAAAATAAGGTTGTTATAGCAGGCGTGAGATCCGGTTATTGAAAAAAATAAGAAATGCAGACGAAAGACTTAGCTCAGACTTATGAGTATTTAAAACAGTTTTTAACAGAAGAAAGATTGTCGAAAATTGAACATTTCTCGCAGGAAAGTTCAGATTTTGTGCTTCCGGTTGTAGAAGATATCTATCAGTTTAGAAATGCAGCGGCTATTGTACGTTCTGTAGAGGCCTGTGGTTTTCATAAAGTAGTGGCCCTGCAGGAAGAATATAGCTTTGAACCTAATCTCAGGGTAACAAAAGGGGCTGATACCTGGGTAGAGGTTGAAAAACTTCCGCGGAATATGGAATCTTTTCAGAATATTAAAGACAGGGGTTATAAAATAGTGGTGGTTTCATTGGAAAATAATGCTAAAATGTTACCTGAATATGAAATTACAGAACCTATTGCCCTAGTTTTCGGAACGGAGATGGAAGGGGTTTCCCAGGAAATTCTTGATTTTGCAGATGAAACACTGGCTATTCCGATGTATGGTTTCACTAGAAGTTTTAATGTTTCCGTTGCTGCTTCAATTTGTATGTATGAATTGAAACAGAAACTGATAAAATCTGGTATTGATTATAAATTAGATGAAGAAAAGCTATTGAGAATGAAAATCCTCTGGAGCGTCAATTCAATAAGAAGCGGTCAGCAGATTTTTGAAAAATATTTGAAAGATCATCATATAGACTGGAAATAATTATCCGGGAAATAACAGAAGACGCCGTTTCAAAATCGATTTTAAAACGGCGTCTTCTTATTTTATCAATAGTTTAGCATAAAGGACAACAGTCTCTCACGCTGATTATATCATATGGTAATAATTCCAGGCAGCTACAAACAAACCTGCGGTTTCAGTTCTTAACCTCTGGCTCCCGAGAGAAACAGCTTTGACCTTATGATCTGCAAGAAATACAATTTCCTTTTCCGAAAAATCACCTTCAGGACCAATTAAGAATGTTATCTGTTCCATTGCAGGAATGTCCTTAAGATCTGTTCTTTCAAGATTTTCGTTACAATGGGCCACGAATGTGCGCTCCGGATCAATATTCTTAAGAAAATCGTTGAGTTTCACCATATCATGGATGACAGGAAAATGAAATCTGAGACTTTGCTTTGAAGCAGCAACAGCCTGTTTTCTGATCTTATCAATATTGATGTTCTTACGTTCCGTTTTTTCCGTGGCAATGATACTGATCTCCGAGATGCCCATTTCTACTGCTTTTTCCACAAAGAATTCAATCCTGTCTATATTCTTGGTGGGGGCAATGGCAATATGCAGTTTCGTGCTGAATCCCGGTAGGTTTTCTCTGATCTCTGTAACTTCAATCCCTGCTTTTTTACCTTCTATACTGAGTTTTCCGGAAGCAAGGTTTCCCTTTCCATCCGTCACATGAATTTCCTCACCATTTTTCATACGGAGAACCTTTACAATGTGCTGCTGTTCTTCGTCGTTGATTATTACTCCGTTTCCGTTGATTTCTCCGTAAAAAAGTTTCATATTTAAATATTTAGAATCTGCCTGAATTGTATGTTATAAATGATGATTAAAAGTAAACTTCATTCTCGCTTAAAAACGCCACACCGGTTTTTATTGTAGTATAAATATCACCTTCACAATCTCTGTACGAACAAGCATAAATTTCTTCAATCCACTTATTATTCATGAAAATTAAATTCAAATATTCGTTTTTCCTTAAATTGTTTCTGATGGATAAATAATCACCTTCTTTGGGCTCGTAAGCAAAACTGAATACGTTTTCTGAATTGATTTTCTCAATAATTTCTTCCTTTATATTTTGAATATATCCAATTTCAGAACTTATCATTAGAAAATCATCCTCTTCAGATTGTTCTGTTACTTCATTTTTTCCAGTAACGGTTTCTAAAATCCAATAATATTTTGAATTTTTCTTAGAGTGTGTACCTAATATTTTTTCTTCCAGGAGTATTTTCATAAATCGTATTTTGCAGTGGCAGTAGTTCTCAGGTCAGTAAATTCTCCTCTCTCAAACTTCAGTTGTGCTACCATGGCGATCATAGCAGCATTATCCGTAGTATATTCAAATTTGGGGATATACATATTCCATCCTAATTTTTCTTTGTTGTCCTCCATCGCTTTTCTTAAAGCTGAATTGGCAGAAACACCACCGGCAATGGCGACCTCTTTAATATTTAAATCTTTGGCCGCTTTTTCCAGTTTTTTCATCAGAATTTCAATGATGGTTTTCTGTACAGAAGCACAAAGGTCGTTCAGGTTTTCTTTAATGAAATCCGGATTCTTTCTGACTTCCTTCTGGATGAAATACAATACGGAAGTTTTGATACCGCTGAAAGAGTAGTCGTAGTTTTCCAGTTTCGGTTTATTGAATTGAAAAGCATCGGGATTTCCTTCTTTTGCCAGCCTGTCGATGATAGGTCCGGCAGGATAGTCAAGGTCAAAGATTTTTCCGATTTTATCAAAAGCTTCACCTGCGGCATCATCAATGGTTTTCCCGATAATTTCCATATCAAAGTAGTCCTTTACAAGTACAATCATCGTATGCCCTCCGCTTACGGTAAGACACAGAAAAGGGAAAGCAGGCGGCACAGGATTTGCATCTTCGATGAAATGGGCCAGAATGTGGGCTTGAAGGTGATTCACTTCAATCAAAGGGACATTAAGACTCATAGCCAGAGATTTAGCAAATGATGTACCTACAAGAAGTGAACCTAAAAGTCCGGGTCCGCGTGTAAATCCTATAGCTGAAATTGCATTTTGTTGTATATTTGCTTTAGAAAAAGATTTTTCAACAACAGGGATGATATTTTGCTGATGGGCTCGTGAAGCCAGTTCAGGAACCACACCACCATATTCTTTGTGGATGGCCTGGTTTGCGGCAATGTTCGAAAGAATAGAATTTCCCTTGATGATAGCTGCTGAGGTGTCGTCGCAGGACGATTCAATACCTAAAATTATAGAGTCGCTCATAATAATGGCAAAGTTAGAGAATAATAACGAGAATGAGAATAAAAAATCAGTAGCTGAAAACCTAGGGGATCAGGTACAGAAGACTGTTGAAAATGTAGAGGGGAAAGTGCGGGAAACAGTAAAAGAGGCGTCTGAACTGGCCTCAGATGCTATCAATCATCCTATAGAAACAGCTGAAGAATTCGGAAAGCAGGCGGTAAAGGATGTGACCAGTTATACCTGGTGGGCAAAGCTTCTTCTGATTCTCTTCTGGATCGGGCTTTTTCTGATAGGAAGTATTATGGTGATCATTAATCTTCCGGTGACCAAGCAATGGGCGGCAGATCAGGCACTGCAGATCGTTAACCAGGATTTTAAAGCAGGATTTTCCACCGAAAGTGTAGACGTTAATTATTTCGGTGATGTAACGATAAAAGGCTTAAAAGTAAAAGATTATAAAGGCCTTGATTTTATTACAGCCCGTGAATTCCGTGCGGACTCAGACTGGATCTCTCTTGCTGTAAATGCTATTTCCGGAAAAAGTAATTCCTTAAGTTTCAATTCTCTCACCCTCGTTAATGCCGATGTAAAAGTCATTACCTATAAAGGCGACAGTATTGCCAATTTTGTGAGATTTACAGAACTCTTCGACAACGGGAAAAAAAGAGACCCGAATAAACCTCCTTTTCAGCTGAATTCAAGAATTCAGATCATCGACTCAAAAGTATCTATCGTTAATGAAAACTCCCCCGGAGATCAGGGAAAATGGCTTACTGCAACACAATTTAATCTTAAAGCTCCGAATGTAAAAGTAAACGGACCGAATGTTTCGGCGCTGATCAATAATATGTCTTTTGTGACAAAGAGATGGGGAAAATCTCACATTGTAGATACTTTTTCCACAGAATTGTCTCTGACGAAACAGTTTTTATCTTTAAAAGACCTTACTTTAAATACAGATCATACCTTATTACAGGGGGATATTAAATTTAACCTTCATGATGGTTCCTGGGCAGATTTTGCAGATAGGGTTCGCTGGGATATGAATATCAACCAGGGAAGCCAGATGAGCGGTTATGACATCAGTTATTTTGTAACGAACTGGGATAATATCAAGCCGTTCAACCTTGCAGGAAAAATGACCGGGCCTTTAAATAAATTCCATCTTGAAAACTTCCTTATCAGAAACCCTGATGTAAATATTGCCACCAAGACCATGAAGGTAGATAATCTGCTGAAAGGACATTTTTCGATTGAAACGAAAGACCTTTCTACGGACTTTACCTATAAGGATCTAAAAGCCATGATGCCTTCTTTCATTTCCAGTAAGATGAAGAATTTTGCAGATGATTTCGGGAAATTGAAATATAACGGGACAGCAAAGGTAAATCCTGATCAGATCTATGTGGAAAACGGGAATCTGATGACAGGTATAGGGCAGGCAAAGATTTCCAGACTTACATTGACGGGGTACAGCACAGCCATGCCTAAATATTCAGGATACCTCGATGTAAAAGACCTTAATACTTCTGTGATTACAAAAAATAAAACAGTAGGCTTAATTTCAGGTAAATTTGATCTTAACGGACAGAGTTTTGATGTCAATACCATGCGTCTGACTACCAAATCCCAGGTTGCCAGCATTGAAATTATGGATAAGGTGATCAATAACCTTTATCTGGACGGATTACTGGATCATAAAAAATATAACGGGCTCATCACTGTAAATGATGAACAGGCAAAAGCTACGATTAAAGGATTGATAGATTTCAGTACTTCTAAAGTGGCTATGGATGTGAATGCGGACGTCAGTTATCTGAACATGAATTATTTCACCAATAAACCGGGCAATCAGATTGTAAGCGGTCAGGTTGACGGGAAGATGTCCATGTCATCCATTAACGATCTTACGCTGGATGTGAATGCCAATAATCTTCATTTTGCTACGGCAACTCAGAAATATGATATTCCCAATGCGAAGCTGAGGACATTCATTGAAGCCGGAGGACGTGTCATAGATGTTGATGCACCGGGAGCCGCTACCGGGAAAATTTCCGGAAAATATAATCTTGCAGACCTTGCAGGAATGGTACAAAATGGTGTAGGCAAAATATTGGTGGGGCCACCGCCGAGAAAATTATATCGCGGACAGAATTTTGCGCTGAACTTCGATGTCCGCCAGGGACTGGTCAACTATTTCTTACCGGACCTGAAGTTGCCTAACGGAGCTCTTGTAGAAGGAGAATATGACGGGAACTCCAATAACCTGATCCTGAACCTTGATGCCACTTCTTTGAAGTATATTATGACGAAGGAAGAGGAAATTACAGATGCGGACAAGGCTTTGGCTGCTTCCAATCCCGAATATAAAATCAATGACCGTAAAAACCTGAACAGGGACAGCGCCATGGTAGACAGTGTGAAGGTAAGGATCAATACGGCGAATCTCGATCAGCAGCTGTATGCAAGAATCAACAGGATTGAGTACAACAAAAATATCATCAAGGATTTTGAACTGAAAGGGAATAATGAAAACGGAAATACACTCCATCTTGCGACTGTATTTAAGCATGGGAGCCCTGATGATGAGATCAATGAAAAGCTTAAGGAATATGCCATCAATGTAGATCAGTCTACTGATGCTGCAGGAGATTATGTCTTCAGGTTTGAACCCACAGAAGTGAAGTTCAATGAAGTTACCTGGGCAATAGATACAAGCCCTGAACTCAATCATTCTATTACCTATAGAAGGCAAACCGGCGATTTTGATATCAGGAACCTGAGGGTTTATTCTGATAAAAGTGCCCTATTTATCAAAGAAGCACAGTTTAAATCAGCCAAAGATTTTTATGTAGATGCTGATATCAATGATTTTTCAATAGAAAAACTTCTGGAAATGCAATCCGGAGGTAACAGCATGGATATAAAAGGACTTGCCAACGGAACTGTAAAGATCAAAATGGATAAAAGCACTTTACAGCCACTGGTGGATCTTTCGATTGATGATATTAAGATGAATGGTAACGATATGGGGGATATTTCCATTTCGGCTACCAACGGATTCTCTCTGAATGTCTATGATATTGATGTGAAAGTACATTCGGCAGGTGCTCTTGGAAACAACAGTTTGAATTTAACGGGTACTGTTAACAATAACACTGCTTCACCGGACATTGACCTTACTGCTGAAATGCGTGATTTTGATCTGGCATTCACCCAGCAGTTTGTGCAGTCTGTCTTTGGAAATCTGAGAGGAAAGGCCACCGGAGATCTAAAAATCAATGGTAAGCTTAAGAATCTTGATTACAGCGGTGATATTGCTTTAAAAGATTTTGGATTAAAACTTCTCTTTACAGGGGTAGATTACTCATTTGATGATACTGTAATCCAGTTGACCAAAGGTCTTGCTATCCTCAACAATATTGAAGTGCACGATGGAAGATCGAACTCCAAAGGAAATGTTTCCGGGGCGATTCAGTTTGAAACGCTTTCTTCCATGGGGGTATCTCTGGTAATGAGAGCAGATAACCTATTGATGCTGAATACCACACAGAAAGACTATGATCTCTTCTGGGGGCGTGTCTACGGACAGGGAGATCTGTATGTGGACGGACCTGTTTCGGGGCTGAGTATTACAACACCTAATATGAAAGCTCTGAATGGAAGTACCTTTACTTTCAATTCAAGTTCCACCTCGAATGTGGAAGAATTTAAAATGCTGAGGTTCCTGAAAGAAGGAAAAGACGGTCTGGTGACGCTCGAGGACAAGAAAAAGACAGGAGCCAATATGAACGTCGACTTCAGTCTGAGTGTTGATAAAGGAACCACTGTAAATGTACTGGTAGGAGATGATGTCGGAAATATTACGGTGAAAGGTTCTGCAGATCCTTTGAAATTCCACATGAACAGACAGGGAAACATTGCGATGAGTGGAACATATAAGGTGGATAACGGAACATTCGTTTCCAAAGCAATTCTTAACAAAACGTTCCAGATAGAAAGAAACAGTAGTATCCGGTGGGATGGAGATGCCATGAAACCTTCCCTGGATATCAATGCCAATTATGTAAGAATGGTTTCCAATGTTGGGGAATATCTGAGTCTGAGTAAACTTCAGCCTATCAGTATCTTGCTGCAGGCGCACATTTCCCAGTCGTTGGTAGATCCTAAGATAGACCTTAATGTAACAGCGCTGGATGTGTCCAGCCAGGTAAGGGAAACGCTTGCCGCCAAAATGAGCCAGGAAGGGGAAAAAGTACTTCAGTTCGGTTCCGTCCTGTTGCTGAGTACCTTTAATGTATCCAATACGGGAGGTGTAGATGTGAATGTAGGAAATGTAGCGGAATCTTCCGGATATAATATGCTTCTGAAACAGCTGGGATCAGTACTTAATACAATGAGTAATGAGTTCCAGATTGACCTTAACTATGTAAAAGGGGACCAGAATGCCAGCATAGGAGACAGGGCCAATGCCGGAGTAAGTGTTGCCCTTTCACCGAGAGTCAATATCAAGACCGGTCTGGGAATTCCGTTGTCGAAGACAGAAGGGGCCCAAAACAACTATCTTTCTGGTGAAGGCTCTATTGAATATGATCTCTCTAAAAAGAATGACGGTACGCTTGTCATCCGGGGTTATTCAAAGCCTACCAATATCGGTATGGGGCTGGCCAGTACCAATGGTTCTGCTAATCAGGCCTATGGGGTAGGGGCCGTATGGAGTAAAAGCTTCAATTCTTTGTTTAAAAAGAAGAAAAAAGATAAAAAACCTTCGGAAGCAAAAGGTGAAATAAAAACAGATTCTATAAAATCAAAAGGCAAATAATTAGAATATTTTAATGATTTTTATCATCTGTGTTAATTATTGTTAATATTTGATATATATTTTTTAGTTAAATTATTTTTCGTAAATTTGCAAAAAATACATAGATTTTTTAAAGAAATTGTAATTTAACTAATATGAACTATCAACTGGACGAAATAGACAAGAAGATTCTTGATTTCTTAGTAGAAAACACAAGAATGCCTTTTACTGAAATTGCAAAGCAGATGGATGTTTCTGCTGGAACAATTCACGTAAGAGTGAAAAAGATGGAAGATGCAGGTATTATTTTGGGATCATCTCTTAACATCGATTATGGCAAGCTGGATTACCACTTTACAGCTTTCATAGGAATCCTTTTGACAAAATCAAACCGTACTCAGGAAGTACTGAAAGAATTGTCAACTATTCCTAACGTAATTGAAGCTAGCGTTATTTCCGGAAAATATAATATTTTCTGTAAAGTAAGAGCGAAGAATACAGATGATGCTAAAAGAATCATTTATCAGATCGACGACATTCAGGATGTTATGAGAACTGAGAGTATGATTTCTATGGAAGAATTCCTGAGTGATAAAAATAGACTGATCAACGCGATCTCTATTTAATTCAAATTTTAAACGAATAATTATAAAAGAACTTATGAAATCTCTCATAAGTTCTTTATTTTTGCAGGTATGGAAGAATACAGTTATTTTGACGAGGATCCGAAGAAAGGATGGGGATTTGTACTGGCATTTGCAGCCTTGATGTTATTTACCATAATGGGACTGGGAATTGATGTGGATGAGTATCTGCAGCATGAATATCTTGATATTCCCAGATGGTATTTTTACATCATCTTTTCCATTGATGCCCTGATGATGATAGGTCTTGTGCTGATGTTGTTCTATAAAAAAATCGGGATCTTTATGTTTCCGGTACTTTTGGTATTGCATTTCTTTATGCACAATTATTACCTGTCTACATTCCTGTATACGGATGTTACCAATCTTTTCCTGTTCACAGGTTTCGGGATGCTGGCGATCATTCCGAAATGGAAGTTTTTCAGATAGGAATTTACCCTACACCGGTTCTTTTGAGCTCCTGCAGATGATAAAAATGGATTGTTTTCTGTTTTAAAGGATTTTCAGCCCAGTTCTGCCATTCGCAGGTATAAGGATTGTAGCCGCATTTTAAAGGTTTTGAAGTATCAAGTCCTGCTTTATTGAAGCTGTTCTTTTCCGTATAAGCCCTGCAGTCGGTACAGATATACCGGAATTCACAGTCTTTGCATCCCTCAATCTGGTCTTTGGTAAGGTTCCAGTATTTTTTGAAACTATCATGGTTTAAGACCAGCTCAAGACTGTCATTTTGGATATTTCCAAAGCTTTCGGTCATCAGAGGACAGTTTTTAATATTACCGTTCTTATCAATACCCATCTTTTTATACAGGCAGGAATTGTGATTGATGGCTTCCAATACTTTGGGAATATTAGTATTGAAATATTTCATGTCCACTTTTCCACAGGCAGATATTTTGAGCTCTTCTTCCACAAACTGTACTGTAAATCTGTATTCATCTTTAGCTTTGAAAGGAGGCTGCGTACAATTGTAGAAGACCATGCTGTAAATTCGTTCTGTCTCCTGCTGGAGAACCTGTATAAAAGACCGGTCAATCTCCTGATGAAACGGAGAAAAGATTTCTATCCCGGATAATACTGAGTTGGTAAAAGCGCTGTCAATTTCTATAAAATCCTTTAATGGTAAGGCCTTCGAACTGTAGATAACAAGATGCCTGATTTCCAGGTTTTCTGCTGATGATTTTATTTTTTTAATGACCTCCATATCTTCCATTTCTATAAATAGATTCGTTATGGCAACAGGTTCATGGTAATCATAGTAAAAAGGAGGGAAGTTCCTGTCCCAATCATTCTCTGTGATAAATCCATACTCTTTTTCCAGCAGAAGATTAATGTATTCATGAACAACCGGTCTGGATGTTCTATCATAATCTTTAAGGACGTCTTCAACGGAATGATCCTTCATCTCCTGTATGATCTGATACAATTCCAGAGGATATAGTTCGGAGGTATTTCTCTGCAGGTCTGAAATGAGGATTCTGCCGGCTCCTTTTGTGATGAGAATATTGCTGAATAGATTGAAATAGTTCATGAATTAATATAGATTATGTGGGGATGAGTTAAGAGATTTCATACTAATCTTGTCAGAAATTTGTAAGGATTAAGTTTTGAATAGGAATCTGTCTTGTATTTTTCGCAAGGGACCGTGATGCTGAAATGTTTTTTCTCACGGCTTTTACTTTTCACAACGTCAATATATTTAAAGGTGAGGGGCAGTTTATGCTTTTCCCTGTGAGTAAAATCTTTTTTCATAAATATTCTGCTATTTCTTTTTCCAGTAAATAATTACACAGGACTGACATTCCCAGAAACTGACCTACAGGATTAACTTCTAAAAAATAATATTTACTGCCACTCTTAATGAAATCCAGGGAACCTGAATTGAGGTCTAAAGACTGCATGAGCAGATGTATTTTTTGCTCAATATTTTTGGGGAGACGATAAGGCACTTTTCTATTGGGCTTTTTATCATTGTACTTTCTGAAATCAACTTTAGTCTGATCATCATTTTGTGAAAAAATAGCCATGGACCAGATTTTGCCATTGAGATAAAAGCTTCTTATTTCATAATCTTTTTCGATTTTTTCCTGAAAAAAGGTGATGAAAAAACTTTCATCTTCATTTTCCTGAATAACCGTTGTATACATCATTCCGCTGGAATCTTTGAGTATGTCTTCCATTCGGGGATTTCCGCCTATGGTTTTGATGATTGTTTTATTTAAAATAACATCATCTGTGGTGTCCGCCAGAAAATAGGACGGAATATCCAAACCTGTCTTTTGTGCCTCTTCAAGTACAAGTAGCTTATTAATATCACTATTACTTTGCTTGTTGATATGTTTTTTTGATTCTAAAACCTTCATTATATAATCTTCAAGCCAGTGCTGATATTCATTCATATTCAGGTTAATGGCCTCATTTTTATAAAGCAGACGGTTAAACTTCAGACCACCTCTTCTATACCATATGCTGGTAATTTCATCAATAAAAAAACTGTTTCTCAGGCTTTCTATATAAATCCGTTTTTCTCTGATCTTAATATCAAAAATTTCATCTTCATGCACCCGGATAAAGCTTTTTCCTAGTTTTAGCAGCCATTTAATGACTTCTGTAGTGGTTATTTCGTTATTGTTAGAAATGATAAGTATCAATTTTTCTTTTTTATTTTTTTGAAGAAATCTTTAGTGATCCATTGAGCATGCTTCAAGCTTGGCAGTCCTATACTTTTGCGGTTGCGGTTCACTGTTGCCGAGTCTTTTATATTTTCATATCCCTGGTATACTCCATAGGTGTAAGGCCGTTTATGATGAGAATCATTTCTGTCTATCATTGCAGCGTAGTCTCTGGGAGGGCAATCACCGGATTTTACGTACTCTAATATCTTGGTTTTAAAATATTGTTGATATTCATCATAATCAGCCATATGAAGCAACACTGGCCCTGAGGGCATCATCAAATCCCCATTCCATAAACCTATCTTTTGTAAACTCGGGAATCCATAATTTTCAAACATCCATTTCAGAAGTTCAGCATTCTTTTTATCATTTTTTATGACTTCCGGGTAATTTCCTTCTTTGCGGCTGCTTTGATCACGTTGAAATGCAACACTAAAGGAATCGATCAGTTTTTGGTTAAGCCCTTTTTTCCATTCTTCAACCTTCACTTCCATTTCCTGTCTGTCTATACCATATTTTTTATAGAGTTGTATGAAGCTGGTATCTTCTTTTTTATACTTCCAGTTAGGGGCAATTAAAGGGATAAGCCTGTAAAGACTTTTCTTTCCACCGAAGTTTTTATGATGCTGATCAGCAAGTCTTATATAATTTTCATATTCATTGATCCGGTCCTGGTTTTTGGGAGGGTATTGTCTGAATATCTTTTTGTACCGTTTGATGATAGCTGCTGTATCCTTTTGAAAACGGAATATACTGTCTGTTTCATTGATTTTATTGTAATAGGTTATATAATTTAAATTTCTGCTCTTACAGGCGGTAAGAATAAAAAATACAGCTATTAAAATATAAGAAGCATAGTTCCACATATCTTTTTTCATAAACTCTTCAGGGAATAATCAGTTTTAATTTTTGCAGGTTCCTGTAATAAGGATACCACAATCGATAATAAGAAGAAATAGAGGGATGAACCCTCTATCTGTATTACTGTTAATGAATATTAGTATCTATTTTTAAAGTACTGATACGCACGCCATCTTTCCATGTCTCTTTATCATAGCACGTAGAACCACAATCCGTTTCTATGTATTTATAACCATCGCCACCTAAAATTGACTTTAAGTCTTTTCTCTGTAATTTTTTGTTTTCTGAAGAGAAACTCTTCATTCCATTTAATTTTTTCATTTTTGATATTTTTTTAATTTAATAAATAACTGGTGTCATATAATCCCTGACATTGGGTGCAAATACTCCTCCTATTTATCCTGCACTGTACACATACAGACTAAAATGAAGAATGTATTCATCAACGTTGATGGGATAAAACTATAAATATTTAGTTCCCGAAACAGTGATAAAATTGTTTTTTATATGTAAATTTTTTGCAGTATTTTCAAGAAAGTTTCATCAGAAAAGTTGTACAAACTCGCAGTAGTGCGGTGAGAAAATATTATTGAAAAAGCAAAGATATTTTTAATAGTATAAAAAAGAGATATTAACCGGAAAAAAAAGAATGTCAAATCAACACAATACAGCAGTAAAAATTTCCTTTTTGTACAAATGTCCTTCCCGGATTTGATGTGTATCGGCCTATGATGAAGTTCTGAAACCATACTTTAATTTGTACAAAAAAAATGCAAATAACTACGGGTGAAAATCAAGAGTTCCGGTACAAAATCAGGGAAATATATCATTGTAATGCAAAATTCAATACAAAATAATACCAAAAGAATGCAAAGAAATTGCACTAAAAAGTATTGTTGAATTCTTTTAAAAATGCGTATTATTTATTCAGAAAATACTCCCCGGAAAAAAGATTCCAGCGCTGTATGCTCATCCAGCCCGAATTTCTTTTTAAGGCGGTATTTGGTCATTCTTACACTTTTGGGTTCCACATTCAGCAGATGGGAGATCTGTTTGGTATCCATCCCGAGATAGATATAGGCGCAGTATTTCAGATCCAGGGCGGTAAGTTTTTGTTTGGTCCTTTCATTGATGTTCTTAAAAAAATCCGGATGCAGCTCCTGTATGGTAAACCTGATCTTTTCAAAATCATTATCTATCCGGTTTTCTCCCTTCACTACGTGCTGTATATTGATGTCAGAATCAGAAAGCCGGGTCTGAAGCTGCTGAAGCACTTCATTTTTGTGCTGAATGTGAAGCTGGCTGGCTAAAACCTCACTCTGAAGTTTCTGCTGTTGTAGGGTAAGCAGTTCCTGTTCTGCTTTTAATCTGGCCTGTTCTTCCTTCTGAAGCCTGATCTGCATTTCTGCATCATGCTTTTCAGTATCAAGCTTTTTTTCCCGTTCTATGGAGAAAATAGGGCCATCCAAAGAAACCTCATGGCTGTTCGGCTATGGAGAACTGCCTCCAATGCTTCTTGCTGCAGCCCTTTTCATCCCCGGATTAATCCTGTATAACAAAAACAGATAACCGGGAATAGTATAGTCATAATCATGAAACTGGCTATACTTTAAAAGAATATAATGATCTGATATGAAAGGAATAAGGTAATTTTACCGCCCATTTTAAAAAAGAATAGAAGTATGGATTTCGAAATTTTGAAACAACGGATAGAAGATGCTGCAAAGAAAGCCTTTTTAGAAATGTATGAAAAACATGGCAGGGAAAAGATTTACAGCTTTGCATTGTACAGTGATGAAGGTGCAATGACGGTGTGCCCTGCTGCCAATACTCTGGAGATGCTGGAAACGGCAGAGGATGATGATGCACTTTATTATAAATATGAACCGGCGGAATGGACCTATGAAATGGAAGGAGCTGATGATGAGTTTAATGCAATAGGTACCCTGTTGAGAACTGAATTAGGCCGGCATGATGAGGACGATGAATGGTTTGAAGACTTCCAGGCCAGGTTGTACTCGGTATGTATTGAAGTATTGGAAAAACTTAAAAATGAAGACTTTTTCAGACAGATTACAGGTCAAGATATTTTCCTGATTTTTACCGTTTCAGATTATGAATTTGAGAAGCAGGATCTGAAAGATATCATTATCAGGCTCAATGATAATGAATATAAAAGTGAATATCTGGGGTGGATGGATACCTGGGGCAATTAAAAGAATGAGAACATAAAAAGACACATTTAAATATATATTATGAAGTTGGATAAAATAATTGTCTCAGATACCTCTCACCGAAGCGTTGATCCTTACGATCTTCCATTCCAATATTTCTGTAGTGAATCTCCGGAAGAAGGATTGGACGAAGAAAACATTCATGAAGATTCAGTCATCAGGTATTATGTTGATGACGATTTCAGGCAGTATAAAATAAAACATTCTGATGATGGAAAATCTTAAAAAACTTAATATTGAGCTTCAGCAATACCTGCAGACCATCGCCGGGAATCTTACCGGTGATCTTGTCCGTTTGCTTAAAGGAGAAAATATAGCATATCTTGAAAATAAAAACCTGTCAGACATTAAAGCTTTCTATTTTGAATATGAATTTGAATATCTGAATATCATCTGCTGGGGAGTAGATGCGGCGGGCAGAATGGCCACAAAAACAAAATCCCTTCCGGAGAAAACAGAAAATGCAGCCTGTGAAAACGAAAAATGGAGCGCTTTGATTCCTGAAAAAATATGGACTGAAGCTGCAGATTTTCAGGACCATTATGACGGCGATGATTTTGATGATATCCTGGATGAGTATGATGATGAAAAGTACCGGCTGTTTGAACAATGGTTCTTTGACTGCTGGAAAGAAGCAAAAGCGCAGACCTCAGTAATGATGGACGCCTATTTCTCTATTCATGATACGTACTTCAGAACAGACCTTAATACCCTCAAAACCATCAACGAAGATGAGATTGCCCAACGGTATCTATAAATCAACGAATTCAATATAACATTAAAACCTAAATTACATTTTATATTATGAACAACTATCAATTTTATAAACAGGAAGGAAATCAATATATTTTTAAAAACCAGCCGGTATTTATAACAGTGCTGTGCGTCATCTTTTTAATCATAGCAGGCTTTATCTTTAACAGTTCCAGAACGGTCAGTTTTATTATCATTGCGGTCGTGGCACTTATTATAGTCAATTTCTTTACCAAGAAGTTTATTATTGATATGGACAGGAAGACCATTACCGGAAAACATACCATTTTCGTTCCGGCAAGAACGTATGATATTAAGGATTTTACCAATTTCCATGTACTGGCTACAAAGTATCTTGGCTTCATTACTACCAATGTAATACTGTCTGTTTATTTTGAGGTCGACGGGAAAGAAAAACACCTGACCATTGGACAGGCGGTGACTCAGAGAGGAATACAGAAGATGGTGAATGAAACAGAGGATATTATGAAAATCAATGAGCAGGATCATGGACATAACAGACCGCTATAAATTTGAAGAGAACGGCAGTGAAATAAGCTTCATGCCCAATTACAGTTTTCTTAGAACCTTAGTGTGGTGGCTTGCGCTGGGTATCATTATAATTCCTGCGATCATTTACTGCTTTATCGATATCATATCGGGAAATGCTCTCAGAATTATTTTTGCAGTATGGGTGGTCTATATGGGATACCTGCTTTTCGATCTCTTTTTCAGGATTCCCGTGAAGTATATTTTTGATAAATCAGAGAAATGTATTTACCGAAAATGGATACTCACCAGAAAGATTATGACTTTTGATGAAATGACCTATTCCTTCAATGATGAGTGGGGAGGATATTATTATGCAATTGGCAAAAAAAGGAATCTGTTTGTGAAAAGCTACAGGATCAGCAATTATTTCTCGGGCTCAAAAGCTTCCAACAGAAGAGAAGATGAGTATATAGAAAAAATCTTATGTCCGGTTCTGATTGCCGTTGGAATCCCTATGAATCAGTAGGCAGAACAATAATAATGAAGGGTAGAAACTAAAACCATAAAAAATGGGAGTATAACCATGGCTCTTCCTTTGCCGGGATAGTACTCCAAAACAAAACTCCAACATTGAATCACTCATTCAATAAAAGACTGCGGGCTGTTTCGAAGAAACAGCCCGCAGTTATATGATTACACTAATGGTTAGTCAGCTAAAATTCTCTTCACAGCTTCTTTTACCGCTGCAGCATCAATCTTATACTTCTTCATCAGCTCAGCAGGCGTTGCAGATTCCCCGAAAGTATCGTTCACTGCTACAAATTCCTGTCTTGTAGGTCTTCTTCTTGCCAGCATTCCCGCTACAGATTCTCCTAAACCTCCAAGGTAGTTGTGCTCCTCAGCAGTTACGATTTTACCTGTTTTTTCAACAGATTTTAAAATGATCTCTTCATCAAGAGGCTTGATCGTATGGATGTTGATCACTTCACACGAAATACCTTCTTTTTCAAGCTCATCAGCGGCTACAAGAGACTCCCATACAAGGTGACCTGTTGCAACAATCGTTACATCAGTACCTTCCTGAAGCATGATTCCTTTTCCGATTTCGAAAGGCATATCTTCAGGGATGAATACAGGAACGGTAGGTCTTCCGAATCTTAAATATACAGGACCTTCGTGATCAGCAATAGCAATAGTAGCTGCTTTTGTCTGGTTGTAGTCACAAGGATTGATTACCGTCATTCCCGGAAGCATTTTCATCATACCGATATCTTCAAGAACCTGGTGCGTAGCTCCGTCTTCTCCTAAAGTAAGACCTGCGTGAGATGCACAGATTTTTACATTTTTTCCTGAATAAGCGATAGACTGACGGATCTGATCGTATACTCTGGAAGTGGAAAAGTTAGCGAAAGTTCCTGTAAAAGGAATTTTTCCTGTAATGCTTAGACCTGCAGCAAGTCCCATCATGTTCGCTTCAGCAATACCTACCTGGAAGAATCTTTCAGGCGCTTTTTCAATGAATTTCTCCATTTTCAAAGAACCGATAAGGTCTGCGCAAAGTGCTACTACATTGGGATTTTTATCAGCAAGTTCAGCCAATCCTGCTCCGAATCCTGAACGTGTGTCCTTTTTTTCTGTATATGTATATTTCATTTTTATTTTTATTAATCGATATTGTAAGATATTAGTAATCTGCCGGAGCTTCCAGGTATAATTGTTTGAATGCTGTATCCAGCTGCTCGTCGTTAGGAGCTTTTCCGTGCCATGCATGAGACCCCATCATATAATCTACTCCGTAACCCATCTCAGTGTGAAGGATAATGGCTACAGGCTTACCTTTTCCGGTTTCTGTCTTTGCTTTTTCAAGGATACCGATTACCGCTTCAAGATCGTTACCGTTTTTCTCTTCCAAAACGATCCATCCGAATGCTTCAAGTTTAGCATGAAGATTACCAAGGCTCAATACATCATCCGTATCTCCGTCGATCTGACGTCCGTTGTAGTCAATAGTAGAAATGATATTATCTACTTTTTTAGCAGCAGCGTACATGAAAGCTTCCCAAACCTGACCTTCCTGAAGTTCACCGTCTCCGTGAAGAGAGTAAACAAGAGACTGATCTCCGTCAAGTTTCTTACCCTGAGCTACTCCAAGAGCTACAGAAAGCCCCTGTCCAAGAGAACCTGAAGCGATTCTGATCCCTGGAAGACCTTCATGAGTAGTAGGGTGGCCCTGTAATCTTGAGTCTAATTTTCTGAAAGTTCTCAATTCATCTACCGGAAAGAAGTCGAATCTTGCCAAAGTAGAGTAATATACCGGAGAGATGTGTCCGTTTGATAAATAAAAATGATCTTCATTTTTCCCTTCCATAGTGAAAGGCAGTTTGTAGTTCATTACTTTACCGTAAAGCGCTGTGAAGTATTCCGTACATCCTAAACTTCCGCCCGGGTGTCCTGAATTTACAGCGTGAACCATTCTTAAAATGTCTCTTCTGATCTGCGTAGTAAGAGATTTTAACTCTTCAATACTTTTACTCATTATATCTGATTTATTTGCACGCAAATTTACACTTTTTTAATGGCTTACGGAAATACAAAATCCGGATCTGAAAAACCCGGATTTTTATTTATTTGAATATTTGAATGCTTTTAGCAGCCTTCATTGATGTAAACTGTGATTTCAGTAACAATATTATTGGTTAATTTAAAAATCAGTTGAGTTCCCGCATCATCATCTTCCAATGTGAAATATCCCGCCTGTTTAAGAGATTTTCCCGTCTGCTCATCATAGGAAGGATTTACATTGAAGTGAGGATAATTTCTGTAAGCATTGATCAGCTCATCCTTTGTATTCCCGATTCCCATACCGCTTTTGGTCTTAAACTTTTTACTGGTAGTCGTCATTCCTGTGATCACAATACCGTCCGGATTTGCTTCTCCGCCGTATCCGCTGTAAAGCTGTATACCAATCAGTTCGCCATTGTATTTTACATTATTTTTTTTATCTCCGTCTGTTACTTTCAGCGGTGTACCGGCTATTTTTTCAGCCTCCTTTTTATCCATGAAAATTTTGTACGGCCCGATTCTTAAAGTGGATAATTCAAAGTTTTCCTGTGCATTCATAAAGCCGAATGCCAGAATCAATACAAAAAATGAAATAATTTTTTTCATAATCTTTACTTCCCGTTCTTTATTTGATAAGTTATTATTGCCTTCAAAGATAATCAAAATAGAGGATTGATGCAGGTTAAATGCAACCGGACAGATGAAAATAAAACAGAATGCACTTTGATCTATGAATCCTTATAGAATTGTTGTTTTGTGGCTTTTGTAAAATAATGTTTATATTTTTTGTTGATTTGTATATATTTAGCTAATTTTATAAAAAATCAACACCATAAAATATGAAAATTAAACATTTATCCTATCTGGGGGTATTTATTTTATCCATTTCCCTGGGAAAGGCACAGGATTTTTTTACTGTAGTCAGTAAAAGATCTATTAAAGCAGAAACCGGAAAGAGAACAGTACAGCCTGAAAAATTTGTGACCTACACACTGGATGTGGCTGGAATGAAAAATTACTTTAACTCCGTTCCTGAACTGAAAGATACGGATCGTAAAGACAACGCACCGATGATTATCTTACCGATGCCTGACGGCTCGAAAGCCAGATTCCGGATCTGGAAATCTTCTGTAATGGCTCCGAAACTGGCAAGTCAATTTCCTCAAATTGTAACCCTGACAGGGCAGGGTATAGATGACCGGTATGCCACTATAAAACTGGACTTAACGGAATTGGGATTCCATGCCCAGATAAAATCTGTGGTTACAGGAGATACCTATATAGATCCGTATGCAAAAAATAATATCAATGATTATATCATTTATAAAAAAGGGGATTTAATTGACAAAAATCCGAGAATTTGTGAAACAAAAGACGAGGAACTGCCTCTTGAAAAAAAAAGCACAGAAAAAACCGTTACTCCAAGCGTAGGAACTCAGATTAGGATTTTCCGCTTTGCCGTAGCCTGTACGGGTGAGTATGCAAAAGCAGCAACAGGTTCGCCTACTCCTACTGTGGCTCAGACTTTATCAGCTATTGTAACAACAGTAAACAGAGTAAACGGAGTATATGAGCAGGAAGTAGCTTCCAGACTGATATTGGTTGACAATGAAACCAGTATTATATTTACAGATCCTGCTACAGATCCTTTTAATGGAAATAATAATGCAAACACCTTAATCAGTGAAAGCCAGACCCAGATCACAGCCCTGATCGGGACAGCCAATTTTGATATAGGCCACACTTTCAGTACGGGTGGCGGTGGATTGGCAGGATTAGGGGTGATCTGCAGCAATTCCCAGAAAGCAAGAGGAATTACCGGCTCTCCTAATCCGGTGGGTGATCCCTATGACATTGATTATGTAGCCCATGAAGTGGGGCACCAGTTTGGGGGACCACATACCTTTAATGCGATCACCGGAAACTGTAACGGAAATCGTAGCGGTGCTAATGCTGTAGAACCGGGAAGTGGAATTACCATTATGGCATATGCAGGAATCTGTTTAAGTACAAATAACCTGGCGAACAATAGTATTCCCATCTTCCATACCCGCTCATTCCAGTCTATTACATCGAAAGTACAATCAACAACCTGCCAGGTGACAACACCTTCTTCAAATACCGCTCCTGTTGTGAATGCAGGAAGTGACTATACTATTCCTAAAGGAACACCATTTAAGCTGACAGGTTCTGCAACTGATGCAGACAATGATCCGCTTACCTTCTGCTGGGAACAAAATGATGCCGGCGGATCGGATGCCGGAGACTGGAATGCGCCTGCAGGAACTGCTCCGCTATTCAGAACCTTTATGCCGGTAACCGATTCTTACCGATATTTTCCTAAAATTACCGATATCATCAATGGTACGGTTACCAAAGGCGAAATTCTGCCGTCTTATGGAAGAAGCATGGAATTCAGACTGACGGTAAGAGATAACAATTCCGGTTGTGCGGGAGTTGCTAATGATGATGCATCTATCACTGTTGATGGTAACTCCGGGCCGTTTAAAGTTACAGCACCGGCTACAGCGGTAAGCTGGCTGGGCAACACTACACAAACCATCACATGGGATGTGGCCAATACAACTGCTGCTCCGGTAAACTGCGCCAATGTAAGCATCTATCTTTCCACAGATGGTGGGTTCACTTATCCTATTACGATCCTGGATTCTACTCCGAATGACGGCTCAGAAGTCATTACCCTTCCTAATGTCAACACATCACAGGCAAGAATTATGGTGGCTGGAGCTGGAAATGTTTTCTTTAATATCAACCCTGTCAATTTCACAATCAATGAAAACCTGGCTGTAAATGAAGTGGCCGGAAATAAAGATGCATTTGCTGTATATCCCAACCCGAGCAGAGGTTTACTGAATATTAAGTTCACCAACTCAAATGATGCATTTGATATTATGGTATATGATGTAAGCGGAAAACTGGTATTTGGTAAAACGGATAATAAATCAGGCCGTGATCATATAGCAACTTTTAACCTTGAGCAACTGGTAAAAGGAGATTATATCATCAGAATCAAAACAAAAAACTTTGAGAAAACTGTAAAATGGATTAAGGAATAAAAGACTTCAATCCTTTAACCTGATAAAATATAAAAAGGCTGTTTTCGTACATGGAAAACAGCCTTTTTAATTGGATATTGTTCTGTATAAGCGAGTTTTAGCCCATTGAAATCGATTGGTTTAATCTAAAATCTATAATAAATATCAATTAAACAACTCTTAAGTATTGTTTATCCTTTACCAGCCAAAGGCCGATAAATGTCAGCAAGCCGTTGAGAACAATCAGTTCCACACCGATTCTGTAATCCGTATAGTTCGTTACCGCCATATTGATCAGATAGGTAAGAACAGGGGCCAGAATAGTCACCATAAGAATGGAATACTTTCTTGAAATTTTAAATTTGGTAAAGATCCCGAAAGCAAACAGCCCTAAAAGCGGTCCGTAAGTATAACCGGCAACTTCCATGATCAGATAAACGATAGATTTGTCATTTAAAGCCTTGAAAACCATGATCAGTAAGAAGAAAACGACCGTGAAAGTCAAATGCACCTTCATACGCAGCCGTTTCTTTTCTTTTTCTGTTTTGGTCTTATCTTCATTAAGGTTTAATAAGTCTACGCAGTACGAACTTGTAACAGCCGTTAAAGCTCCGTCAGCAGAAGGGAATAACGCAGAAATCAATCCGATGATGAAAATAATCGAAATAGTCATCGGGAAATATCCCTGAAGAGACAGGGCAGGGAAAAGATCGTCACCCATAATATTTTTGATATTGCCCGAAGCATCTTTAAATCCGAAAATATTGCTTACTGTTTCTCCATTACCTGTTGTTCCGTATTCCGCACCGTTCTGCAGGGCAAAAAGATACAGCAAGCCGCCAAGAAATAAGAAGGCAAGATTTACCAGAAGAAGCGTTCCTGCAAAAGTCAGCATATTTTTCTTCGAATTCTTAAGATTATCAACAGAAATATTTTTCTGCATCATTTCCTGATCTAATCCCGTCATGGCAATGGTAATAAAAATACCGCCCAAAATGGTTTTCAGGAAAAATGTTTTTGAATTGGGATCAAAATTGATAAAATGTGTATAGTTTTTCTGCTCCAGAATTGTGTAAGCCTCACCGAATGATAAATTCAGGTTTGATAAAATATAAACAATACATGCTACAAGACTGATGATCATAAAAGAGGTCTGTAAAGTATCAGTGATCACAATGGTCTTTACGCCCCCCTCAAAAGTGTAGAGAAGTACCATCAGTAAAAGGACCATAGACGTTACCCAAAAAGGAACACCAAGACCTTCCAGCAGGAATATCTGTAATACATTGACCACAAGGTACAGCCTTGCCGTAGCCCCTATCGCTCTGGAAATAATAAAGAATATCGAACCGATCTTATGGGCTTCCACATTGAATCTTTTTCCCAGATAGGTATAGATGGAGGTCAGATTCATCTTATAGTACAATGGCAGCAATATGGCAGCCACTATAAAATATCCGATGAAAAAGCCGATCACCATCATATAATATTCAAAGCCACCGTAGATGTATTCTGAGCCGGTCATTTTACCCACAGTTCCCGGAACAGAAATAAAGGTAACCCCGCTTAAGCTGGTTCCGATCATCCCGAATGCAACGAGCCACCATTTACTTTTTTTATTTCCGATAAAAAATGACTGGTTATCAGAATTCCGGCTGGTGAAATAAGAGATCACCAAAAGACCTACAAAGTAGACAAATACAAATAGCAAAAGGACTGTTCCTGGATTCATGCTTATATTTTAAATTTCAGCAAATATATAAAAAAGATCGATCGTGAATCGTGAATTTAGTGCAGAGCCTGCTTTTATATAATAGCCTGCGGTTGTACCTTAAGTCCGGAGTTGAATTTGTGTTTTTCAGAAAGGGTTGAAACTGGAAGCCGGAAGTTATGACGCTCATAAAAACGGTTCACTCTTTGCCCGCTTAAAGATAAGTTTGCGTTAAAGAAAAATCGGGCTGTAATTTAAGTTTTGCTGAGTGAAACACCTTTGCGAACCTTTTTTATGAATTAAAATACATCCTTGTGAATTAGCGTTAAAAATGAAGTTCATATAAAGAAAAAACCTTCCAGATTTACGCTGAAAGGTTTATATTGTAATGGTGGAAAACAGTGACTAGTTCACTAAAACATCCTGAAGTTCCTCACTCTTCTGGAAGCTGGCTTTAGCAAAAGGACAAAGCGGGATAATCTTTTTTCCGTTTTTCCTTGCAAAATCTACAGCCGCCAGAAGCATTTCCTTACCTACACCTTTTCCGTTGTAGGCTTCTTCCACCTCGGTGTGGTCAATAATAAATCTTTCTTCTCCTGCCCAGGTATAGGTCATCATTCCTGCGCGTCTTCCATCTATGAAAGCTTCAAAACTTCCGTGTTTTTCGTCGTTGTTTTGTTTTACTTCGATCATATTATGAGAATTTGGTTAGTATTTCTATATCGTTGGTTAATATTTTGTGAACCGGGCACGCATCCGCAATGGTGTGAAGTCTTTTCATCTGCTCAGGATCCAATATCCCTTCAAAGCTGATGTCTCTTTTGAATACAGCCCTTTTGGTCAATGGGAAATTTTCGAGTTCTACTTCTACATTGATGTTTTCCACGTCCCATTCCTTTCTTTCAATATACATTCTCAAAGTAGCTGCTGTACAGCTTGCAAGAGAGGTGGCCAGAATTTCCATAGGGTTGAAGCCTTTGTTCTGTCCGCCTTTATCGATGGGTTCATCAGTAATGATCTGATTGTCACCAGCCGTTACTTCCGTATAATATTTTGTTTTTCCTAAACTTGCTTTTACCGTTACCGCCATTATTTTTCTGTGTTGAATTTATAACTTAATGCTCCTGATGGGCATTGGTCTATCTGTTTTTTAAGCTCTTCGGGAGTTGCATTTTCTGCTTTTATCCAGGGTCTTTCTTTAGGATTATAGACTTTAGGAAGCATTTTTACACATACAGCCGAGTGGATACACTTTTGGGGCTGCCAGATGACAGTGATGTCGCCGTTGGGATATTCATGTGTTTCCATATCAATTTTCTTTTAATGATTTTTCGATTCTTCTGTCAGGAATCAGCCATATGAGAGCCACGATGTAATAAAAACCTATGGCAATATAAGGATAAAAAAATGAAGTTGCTATGCCCAGTATATAAAATATAATTGATATATACTCCTTAGATTTGGAATGAATAGCTTCCTTCAGCTTAGAATTTTCCCCCTCACAACGGATGATGACATTTTCTAAAATAGTATAAGCCAGTGCACTCATGATCAGCCCGATTCCATAGGTTGCCACAGGATTTTCTGCAAAACCTGTAGTACCAATCCATTCCGTAGCAATAGGCATCAGGGAAAGCCAGAACAGAAGATGCAGGTTGGCCCATAGAATACTTCCGTTTACCTTTTTTACTGCCTGAAACAGATGATGGTGATTATTCCAGTAGATTCCTACATAGATAAAACTGAAAATATAGGCCAGAAACTTAGGAAGGAGAGGCTTGAGACTGGCCCAGCTGCTTCCTTCCGGTACTTTCAGTTCAAGCACCATGATGGTAATGATAATAGCCAATACGCCGTCACTGAAAGCTTCTAGTCTGCCCTTAGTCATTGGTTGTAAGCTGATTTTTGAAATTTTCTATCTTATTTTTCAGATCAGCAAGCATATCAGGATTGATCACTCCGCTTTCCAGGTCAAAATTCTCATAGAACTTCGGAAGTGAAAAAGTATCTTTGATATCGGCAGCAAACTGTGGGAAGAATGTCTTTGCTGTATTCATCACATTTCCGCCGCCATAACCTCCGGGAGAAGTACTCATCAGAAGCATAGGTTTGTTTTGGAATACCTTTACATTGATCCTGGAGGCCCAGTCGAAAACATTTTTGAAGGCTGCACTGTAAGATCTGTTATGCTCTGCAAGAGAGCAGATAATGACATCACATTCTTCAATAACCTTTAAAAACCGGTGTGCTTCATCCGGGAAGCCCTTTTTTTCAAGATCTACAGAGAAAACAGGCATGGTGAAATCGTTGAGGTCAATCAGATTGATTTCTTCCTCCTGAAAATCTTTCAGAACAAATTTTACCAGTTCTCTGTTGATGGAAGTGGAAGAGGAGCTTCCTGCAAATGCTAATATTTTCATGGCTTTTTTATGATCCTGACCGGATATTATTTTCTGTTTAAAATCGCTTTAGGTAATGGAACATATTCCTGTTCGTCACCCGGAACCAAAGGAAAGGCATCATGGTTCTGATCATTCCAGTTTACTTTAGCCTGATCGATCATTTCCTTGTCAGAGTTTACAAAGTTCCAGAATATAAAGCGCTCTTCATCAAAAGGTTCTCCTCCGAAAAGATAAACCGTACCGTTTTCGCTCATATCAAATTCACAAAGCTGGGTTTCCTTGGCGATCATCAGCTGTTTGGAACCATAGGAATTGCCATCGGTAGTTACCGTTCCGTCCAGTACATACATGGCAGCTTCACCGTAAAGATCTTTTCCGATACTTATTTTTTTTGCTTCTTTGGTTTTGATCTCGATGAAGAACAGTTTGCTGTGTACAGGAACCGGAGACGTTCTCCCGAAAGCTTCACCGGCAATCAGTTTATACTGAATGCCATCTTCTTCCCATACAGGAATATCACTTTCTTCAATATGATGAAATGTGGGCTCTGTCTGCTCAAGATGCTTAGGAAGTCCCACCCAGATCTGGAATCCGTGAAGTCTTTTATCACTGTGTCTTAAATACTCAGGCGTTCTTTCTGAATGTACAACACCTTTCCCGGCAGTCATCCAGTTGACGGCGCCCGGTTTTATTTCAACAGCACTTCCGATACTGTCTCTGTGGAAAATAGATCCTTCCAGCAGGTAGGTAAGCGTAGACAACCCGATATGAGGATGTGGCGGAACATCAAGGTTCTGATAATCCTTTAATTCGGAAGGTCCCATGTGGTCAATGAAAACAAAAGGTCCCACCGCTCTTTTTTCACGGAAAGGCAATAGCCTTCCCACCAGAAAGTTACCGATATCTGCTGCTTTTTCTTCTATGATAAGTCCAATATTTGACATAATGATGTAATACTTTTATATTATTTTTTTAATTAAAATAAACTGAAAATTTAAAGCTTGTCATATCCGTCAAACCTTTCATCAACAATACGTTTCCATTCCGGATGTTTTTTGATAAAAGCAAAAACATAAGGGCAATAGGGAAGAAGTTTCTTGCCGCTTTCTTCAATATAGTTCAGTGTTTTTTCCACCACTGCAGCGGCAGCGCCAGTTCCGGCCAGTTCCGGTTCTGCTTCGGTATGTATCAGGGCGATCTGATGAGTCGTTTCACGGTAATCGATAAATGCATAATGACCGTTAACTTCTATTTCAAATCTTTTATCGGTTTTTACTAGAGGTGTATTTTCAAATTCTGGTTTCATAATATTAGGATTAAGAGTGATGGAATTAGTAAGACATCAAGGCCGTATAAATAGACAGACCCTGATCTCTTACATTTTATTCCGATTAATGTTATATAAAGTTAATAAAAAAGGAGTGATCTTAGATTAAGGAAAGCTTAAATCTATTCTTTAATCTTCCAGATAACCGAATTTTCCTGTATTGAAATCTTCAAAAGCCTGCATAATTTCCTCTCTGGAATTCATGACAAAAGGCCCGTGAGGATAGATAGGTTCATTGATAGGCTCTCCGCTGATGATCAAAACAACAGCATCTTCACTGGCTTCAATCGTGAAATTTTCCCCTTCATTTTTAAACAGGGCAAAATGATCGGCTTTCACATGGTCTTCTCCATTGATGATGATATTTCCTTCAATCACTAAAGCTGCCGTATTGAAATGAGCAGGAAAGTTAAATTCAGCTTTTCCACCTGCTTTAAGTTTTGCATTCATCATATGAACAGGAGTGAAAGTGCTGGCAGGACCTTTATGACCCATATATTCTCCGGCGATCACTTCCACGAATCCGTTTTCTCCCAGATCTACTCTTTCCATGCTGGAGTTTTCAATAGCCTGGTATTTCGGATTGCTCATTTTATCTTTTGCCGGAAGATTTACCCAAAGCTGAACCATCTGAAAGATACCTCCTTCTTTAGCCCATTCCGTTTCATGATATTCTTTGTGAAGAACTCCTTTTGCTGCGGTCATCCATTGTACATCACCTTCTCCGATAACGCCGCCTCCGCCTGCACTGTCATGGTGCTCTACCTTACCGTTATAAGCAATTGTTACGGTTTCAAAACCTCTGTGAGGATGAACGCCTACACCTCTCGGCCTGTCTGAGCCGTTGAAGTGAAACTTCGAATTATAATCAAGCATAATGAACGGATCCATTCTCTTCATATCCAGTCCATGTACGCCCGGAATAAAATTGTGAACTCTGAAACCATCACCTACAAAATGTGCAGGTCTTGGTGATACTACGATTTCTACTTTTTTAGTTGCCATCATATTGTTGATTTTATATACACAAAATTACCATAGCTAAAAGTAAACCGCATTGATCTGTGATAAGTTCGTCACGGGTATGAAATATGAACTGGGCAAAAACGAGAAAGAGATTGCTTTATTCCTGATCTGTTGTTTACCAGAAGAATCAATCCTCCTTCGATTTCATATTCTTTCCATCTGAAATATGAAGTCTTCTGAATATGAATCCGGACAGAATAGTCAGTATTCCTACGGTAAGGAAAGTATACCGGAATGCGTTGTGGATCTCACCGTTGATGAGGTCTGTATTTTCAAACAGCTTTAAAACGATCAGTCCGAAAGCAATTCCAAAGCCGATGGCGAGCTGCTGATTAACCGATATGAGTGAGTTTCCGCTGCTGGTCTGAAAATTACGCAGGTCTGCAATGGAAATCGTATTCATAGAGGTAAACTGAATGGAATTGAAAAAACCTAATATGGCAATGATCGGGACAAACCAATACAGGGAAGTGTGTATATCGGGAATCGCAAGCAGGCAGATCAAAGTTCCGATAATGAAAGTATTGACCATTAAAGTCTGACGGTAACCGTATTTGTCCAGGATTTTAATAACGGATGATTTCCCGAAAATAGCGGTGAGCGCCATCGGAGCAATGATCCAGCCTGACGTGACTGCAGATTGTTTGTAGGCAATCTGAATCATAAGTGGCAGCAGTAAAGGAATAGAGCTGATCCCGAGTCTTGTGGCCAGGTTTCCTACAATACCTACCCGGAATGTACGCACCTGGAAAAGATTCAAAGGGAAAATAGGATTGCCGCCTCTCTTGGCATGTCTGTAATAGTAATAAAGAAAAAGAAATCCTAAGATAAATACAAGCAGTACCGGAGTAATATTCTGCATATCCCCAAAAAGTTCCAGTGATATGGAAAGAAGAAGGGACGCTGCTGCGAAAATCAAAAAGCCTTTTAAATCAAAATCAACATCATCTGATTTGTAATTAGGCATAAATTTTAATCCTAAAATAATTCCCAGCATTCCAATGGGAATATTGATCAGGAAGATCCAGTGCCATGACAAATAATCTACCATATAACCTCCTACCAAAGGCCCGAGTACTGGTCCGATAAGAGCGGGAATAATTGCGAAGTTCATGGCTTTGAGCAGTTCATTTTTATCAAAAGTTTTAATGAGTGCTAACTTCCCAACGGGAGTCATGAGACTTCCTCCTACGCCCTGAACCACCCTGGAGATCACCAGATGGGTAAGGTTTTGGGATAACGAACAGAATAAAGACCCGAGGCTGAACAGTACCAATGAAAAGATAAAAATTTTCTTCGTTCCGAAACGGTCTGCCAAAAAGCCGCTTGCGGGCATAAATACGGCAAGGGTAAGAACATAGCTGATAATGGCATTCTGCATATTGAGCGGAGATTCGTTGAGGTCTTTAGCTATAGAAGGTAAAGACGTGTTCAGAATGGTAGAATCCAGCATCTGCATAAAAATCGCAGTAGCCAGAATCAATGGGAGAATTTTCTTTATGGATGTCTGTTGCGGGTTTGTTTCTGTCATTTTGTATAGGCTGGATATCCGGGAATTTCCAGACTTATTTTTATTTTGAAGAATTGCTTGCTTTAAGCAGTTTGATCTTTAGATAAAGAAATCCATATAAAATTAAAAAAGTCCTGTGAAATTTCACAGGACTTTTTGATTTATTTTCTAGGTTTTTCTACTCCTTTCCATTCGTCACCGGCTTTTCTGTACTGGCTCAGAGTGAATTTTTTGAAATCCTTTGTTTTATATTCAATATTATCAGTGTTTTGCTCAAATGGCATGATATAATAATATTCTATATCGGTTTTATCTGATTTATTTCCTTTTTTTACAGAAGGAACATATTTTGAAAACTTATAGCTTGGCAGATACTGTTTCAGTCTGGTATAGAAATCTTTGTCATCTTTCTCGCTAGGAATAATGTCTACAATATTCAGATCATCTTTTTTCTTATCGATCCAAAGGTAATAGGTCTTTTCTTCTCCTATATTCCTGTTGAATGAATTGAAGGCAAAGAGTTCCTTCGGTACCAGTTCCTTGATCTTTTCCGGATCAACTTTAGTGTAGTACTGTCCTTTGGAAGGATCTACATAAGTTTCAAGGTTGTACATCAGGACAGAATTGTTTTCAAATTTTTTATTTTTAAAATATTGATTTAGAGATAATTCTGCATTTGCTCTCAATTCTTTACCTCTTGCATCCAGTTTTTTGGTCGGATTCTGAGGATTTACATATTTTACAAACTCATACAAAACAACAGGTTTTATATCTTTTAAGTGAGGATAAGTTTTAAGCTGTTCAGCTTTTACCAGCCAGTAGAATTGCTGATAGTAGTCGTCTTTATCTGCATCTTTTACACTCTTATAAGCCAAAGCAAGCTTTTTTGAATTCAGATATTTGCCATATTTTCCCTGTCCAAAAGCAAAACTGATGGTTAATAAGGCAAATAAAACAGTAAGGTTTCTTCTCATTTTTATATAATTGATATTTTCGTTTTCCAAATATAATTATTTATTAGATATTATTTTGGATTGTGAGTTAAATTATGCCATATTGTTATTGTTAATTCAAAAAAGAATCCTGTATTGCTACAGGATTGATAAATTATAACTGAATGAGTTAAGTGGCACAGGTCAAAAACATGTTAGTCGATATTGATTTCTGCTTGGCAAATGAATCGTGAATATTAACCGGTGAACAGAATACCTATAGTTCATCGTCTCGCATCTTAAATTCTGCACCCCACAACTCTAATAAGACGTCTCATGCACTTTCACTGCTCTTCCGCTCGGATCGTTCATTTTCTTGAACGCTTCATCCCATTCAAGGGCGATAGGAGTGGAACATGCAACGGAAGGTACGGAAGGAACCGTAGCTGCAGAAGTTTCACTTGGAAAATGCTCTTCAAAAATAGTCCTGTAACGGTATTCTTCTTTGTTCTGAGGAGTGTTCAGCGGGAATCTGAATCTTGCATTGGCCATCATCTCGTCAGTAACTTCTTTTTCAGCAACCTCTTTTAACGTGTCGATCCACGAATAGCCCACACCGTCAGAGAATTGCTCTTTCTGTCTCCAGACAATAGATTCAGGAAGAATATCTTCAAAAGCTTTTCTCAATACCCATTTTTCAATCTTGCCTTCTGCAGCGCTGATCATTTTATCTTTTGGGTTAAGTGTCATGGCAATATCCATGAATTCCTTGTCAAGGAAAGGAACCCTGCCTTCAATTCCCCAGCTCATTAAGGCTTTGTTGGCTCTTAAACAGTCGTAAAGGTGAAGCTTGCTCAGTTTTCTTACGGTCTCATCATGGAATTCTTTGGCATCAGGTGCTTTGTGGAAGTAGAGATAGCCACCGAATAACTCATCTGAACCTTCTCCTGAAAGTACCATTTTGATTCCCATGGATTTGATTACCCTGGCCAGCAGATACATTGGGGTAGAAGCTCTGATGGTTGTTACATCATATGTTTCCAGGTGATAAATGACATCACGGATTGCATCCAGACCTTCCTGAACAGTAAAGTTGACTTCATGGTGAACAGATCCTATATGTTCTGCGGCTTTCTGTGCTGCTGCCAAATCCGGCGATCCTACAAGACCCACGGCAAAACTGTGAAGTCTTGGGTACCATGCTTCCTGGGTATCTCCGCTTTCTATTCTCTGTCTTGCGAATTTTGCAGTAATTGCTGAAATAACAGAAGAATCCAGTCCTCCGGAAAGAAGTACACCATAAGGAACATCACTCATCAGCTGTCTGTGAACGGCATCTTCAAGGCCTTTTCTCAGCTTTTCAATATCCGTTTCGTTTTCTTTTACGTGGTCAAAACTTTCCCAGTCTCTTTGGTACCACTGTTGCAGCTCTGCGCCATCTTTGCTGTATACAAGATGACCCGGTAAAAAAGTTTCAATGGTTTTGCACACTCCTTCAAGGGCTTTCAGTTCGGAAGCTACGTAATAGTTTCCGTTTTTGTCCCAGCCCTGGTAAAGAGGGCAGATACCCATATGATCACGGGCAATAAGATACACCTGGTTTTCGGTGTCATAAAGTGCAAAGGCGAAAATTCCGTTCAGTTTTTCAACAAAATCTTTTCCGTATTTTCTGTATAGTGCCAGGATTACTTCACAATCAGACTGGGTCTGAAATTCATAATCCGGAAATTCTTCTTTTAGTTCTCTGTGGTTGTAGATTTCACCGTTTACGGCTAATACTACTTTTCCATCTTTTGTAAATAATGGCTGTTTTCCTGAGGTAGGATCTACAATCGCAAGCCTTTCGTGGGAGAATACCACTTTTTCATCCTGAAAAACCCCACTCCAATCCGGTCCTCTGTGACGGATCTTCTTTGACATTTCCAAAACCTGGGGTCTTAATAATTCGGTTTTTTGCTTGGCGTCAAATAAACATACAATTCCACACATATTTTTTATTATTTATGAAGCAAAAATAAAAGTGATGTTTATAAATAACAATGAAAAATGTTTAAATGAGAAAATTTTTAACTAATTAGTATTTTAAAGTTAAAAATATTAATCAATTTAGAAAATTTACAGGCTTTTGATTAATTTTTTTCGTTGAGGTTAAAATTATTCGCTCCATATACAAAATAAAAATGACATATTTATTAATATATGGTAATTTATTATATGAATTTTAACCCTTACTTTGTGGCTCGAAATAATTTTTTTTCATCATTTGTGTTTTTACCTTCTTGCAATTCTCATGCAAGAAGGTTTTGTTTTTATTGTACCCCCAGTAAAACTCCTGCCACATTCCATGAGCTGAAGCTCGTACCTTCTGTAGGCCCTTGCGGAATCTGTACCTGGATGCTGTGTTTTCCTGCTTTCAGATCTCCCAACGGGATGAAATTCGGGTTGGTAACTGTTCCGGGGCACCAGTTGGATCTGCTGAGGTCTGATGAAGAAAGCCCGTCCTGGAAATTTCCTGAAGCCGGATTGTATAAGCGGTAAGAACCACAGTCTGTTCTCCACGGTACAAAAGAAAATACCGGTTGACCATCTATAAAGATCGAATTGGTTTTAGGAACGAATTCATCCCCGTTTTCCCAGCCACCATGTCCGGTAGCCGTATACCTTAGCTGGGCGTTTTTTATATCTTTTTCTAATGTGAAATCAACAAAAAGTCCTTTATCCCGGTTGAACATCGTAGAATAATCCTGGCCTGCCATTTCCATGATATTTAATGTATTGAACAGAGGAATTGCTACATTGTTTTTGTAAATATTCTGATCACTGTTATGGATCGTGATGTCAAGGCTTACTTTATGACCTCCTTTATCATAGTTACCGATAAATGTACCCACCCAGAGTTCTTTACCGGATAAAGACGGCTTAAGTTCCGTAATATCCTGACGGAAGGGGCTGATGGTCTGCCAGTTTTTTCCTTTAAGCTGAATATGGTTGAATTTCTGGATTCCAAAAGCTGTAAAAAATCTCATCATTTCAATAGCAGGACTGTAATTTTCGGTAGCGGTTATCCCAAAATACTGCTTTCCGTTACCATTCTCAAATACAGGAAGTGTTTTTGCTCCTTTTTCCAGACCATCGAAGAAAGACTTTTCTTTATCCTGCGGAATAAAAAATACCGTTCCTGTTCTGTCGTAAGCATCTCCGTCCGACTGTTGCTTCAGTTCTACAAAGATATTTTCCCCCTGTGAAATCACAGGAAATTTTACTTTCTTAAGAATAATGGTTCCGTTAGCATATCTTCTTATCTGATCATCGGATTTTGACGCATCAGAAAAATTGACAGTTTCATTTTCAAAAACATTTAATATGGTGAATCTGCTTTTCCATAGCAGATCTTTGTAGCTTAGCTGATCGGCAGGCTGCACAGATCCTTTTATAATATTTCCGATGCCGGTATTTTTGATTTTTTTGACCGAACTGGCAGTAAGCAAAGAGTTTTTATTTCTCTCAACTTCTAATACAAATCCCAGATTCTGTCCCAGTACAGAAGGGCCGCCCTGTATTTTCAGATCATTGGTATACCAGATTTCAATGGTATTTGAATTGACTTTGGTCACCGCTTTTTTACAGGTATATCCCAAAATCTTTTTGGTCTCATTGGTGAATTCAAAATTTTGCTTTCCCACAGATTCTGTATCTGAAGATGAAATGATTTCCCCCGGTTTTAAAAAAGCATAGGAAACCACCGTATTGGAAGGTTTTTCCACTTTGGTTATTTCAAAAGGATATTTGCTTTTTTGTTCTTTGATCGTGGTGTTGAGAATGAAATTTTCTGTCTCACTGGCCCAGACAATAGTGGAGGGCTGATCAGTGTTTACTTTTCCGTTGTAAGAGCTGGTATACTGAATTTCATAAGTCTGTGCAGAAAACAGACAGAATAAGAAAACAGCCAGAAAATTTAAAACATTTCTTGTATGCATAAATAAAAGAGTTTGCTGCAAAGGTATTCTAAACTTTTTACAGCATCAAAACGGTTAATCTATGTAATAAGTAGACAATCGAATTGAAATGTTACAAAAAGTGTTACATTTTTTTTAAAAAAGTAATAGGAAGTTTGTGGAATAGGGCTTGAAGTTACTTTTGGCTTAGAGTGTTACTGGTTATAACATTAAATTTCTTTGGCGGTTATACCCTGAACTTTGTTTAAAAATAAAAAACTACTCCGGAAAATAGAGTAGTTTAATGTATTGTTATTGGGGTCGGATTAAGAAACCCTCTCAATCAAAGCCATATAGAATCCGTCATAGCCTGTACTTGGCATTACTTTTTCATCCTTGATCATTTTAAATCCAGGATTGTTTTTGATAAACTCTTCTACCTGAAGATTATTTTCAGAAGGAAGAATAGAACAGGTAGCATATACCATTTTTCCTCCTTTCTTAAGCATTTTAGAATAGTCCTGAAGAATTTGCTGCTGCTCCTTTTTAATTCTGTCAATAAAGTCCTGGTCAATTTTCCATTTGCTGTCCGGATTTCTTTTCAATACTCCAAGACCTGAACATGGGGCATCAATCAGGAGTCTGTCTGCTTTTTCATGAAGACGCTTGATGACTTTATTATCAGAAATCATACGGGTTTCAATATTATGAGCTCCGGCTCTTTTAGCACGGCGTTTCAGTTCTGCAAGCTTCCAGTCGAAAATATCTAAAGCAACGATCTGTCCTTTATTTTTCATCAATGCTGCCAGGTGAAGTGTTTTTCCCCCCGCACCGGCACAGGCATCTACAACTCTTTGTCCTTCTTTTACACCAAGGAAATACCCGATCTTCTGTGAAGAAGCATCCTGAACTTCAAATAATCCTTCTTTAAATGCTGTCGTAAGGAAAACGTTCTTTTTCTCTTCCAGCTGAACAGCATCAGGATAGTTTTTGATAGGGAAAGAAACTACTCCTTCATCTGCAAGGTCAGAAATAAGTTCTTTTGTTGTTGTTCTCAGCGAGTTGGCTCTTAAAACAGTAGGTGCCTGCTCGTTTAATGCAAGCATTTCTCTTTCCCATTTCGGTCCCAGTTCTTTTTCCAGTGTTTCGGCTAACCAGTCCGGAATAGAATATTCTATCGCTTTTGTAGGAACAGTGTTCTTTTTAAGTTTTGTAAGAATGTCGGCAATTTTGATCCCGTCAAACTCTTCAAACTTCTTATAATTTGTTTTGCTCCAAAGTAAATACGCAATGATCAGTTTGTAGATGTTGTTGGGTTTTACCCCTTCACCCATATAATATTCAAGGCGTTTTTTCCAACGGATGATATTGTAGAAAATCTCAGAAACAACGGCTCTGTCCTGGCTTCCCCATTTTTTGTTAGCTTTTAAAAGTCTTTCGATTACTTTATCTGCGTATTTATTTTTCTCGAAAAATGTTTCTTGTAAAGCATCGTGAATTCCGATCGCTAAGTTTCTGTGAATAAGTTCCATAAATTTGCTTCGCTGTTTTGAATCTGCAAAAATACGAATTAAAGTTGAGAGTTGAGGATTTGGGTGGGAGAGTTTGAGAGCAGGAGGGTTGGAAGAGTGATGATTGTAGTGAATTGTCCGTCCGCTTCGCCAATGAATTTTTAAAAGCAGAATCTGTAAAGCTGTTTTATGTGTTGCTGATTTTTAAGATCGCAAGGGCGTTTCACTCAGCAAAGGGATAATAATTAGTTTCTCCGGTTGTGGTTTTTACCATAAGAATAATTTCAGCGCAGCGTTCGGAAAGCTATTTTATGTGTTGCTGATTTTTAAGATCGCAAGGGCGTTTCACTCAGCAAAGGGATAATAATTAGTTTCTCCGGTTGTGGTTTTTGCCATAAGAATAATTTCAGCGCAGCGTTCGGAAAGCTATTTTATGTGTTGCTGATTTTTAAGATCGCAAGGGCGTTTCACTCAGCGAAGGGATAATAATTAGTTTCTCTGGTTGTGGTTTTTGTAATAAGAATAATTTCAGCGCAGAGTCCGCAAGTTATTTTATGTGTTACTGATTTTAAGATCCAAAGGGATTTTACTAAACAAGAGATCGGGAAGGCTTAATAGACATTACTTTGCGAACATTAGCGTTTAATTACCATGGATTAGTAAAGGTAAACTTCGGGTAATGATCCATTCCCTTGACTTCAACCTTTAAAAAGCCCTACCTTTGCAAAAAATTAAAATATGAGTGATACAGTACTTTGTCCGAAATGCAGCTCTGAGTTTACGTACCCGAGCGATAATATGATGGTATGTTCTCAGTGTTTCTATGAGTGGAATCCTGAAGAGGCAGCTTCTGAAGCCGCCAATGAAGGAAAAATATTAGACTCTAACGGAAATGAACTTCAGGATGGAGATTCTGTAGTAGTAGTGAAGGACCTTCCAGTAAAAGGAGCACCAAAACCTGTAAAAGCCGGTACTAAGGTGAAAAATATCCGTTTAAGACCGGGAAGCGATCATAATATCGACTGTAAAATTGACGGTTTCGGAGCGATGGCTTTAAAATCTGAATTTGTAAAGAAAGCATAAGCTATAGCCGCTTATTTGCCGTAAGGCCATAAAAAAAAGGAAAAAATTGGACAGTGTAATCTTTCAAAAGACTTAATTGCAAGACTGCTAATGTCCGTCTGGAAGGCAGAAAGAGAATTAACCAAAAATTTCCTTATGCTGTGGAAATACAAATGTAAGAAAAAGTTTTATAACAGATTCTTATATTTGTATTTTTTTATAGGTAAGTATAAGGGAATGTAGGAGTTAACGTTGTGTTATAAGAGGCGGGTTTGAAAATTGATGGCTGGAAGAAACAGGTTATAAAGGTCCTCATTCACCTGTTTTTATCTTCTTTGAGCAAAATTAATTGTGTCGTTGGATGTAAGTAATACTCACTGAAAGCAACTTCCAGTTTTCTTCTCCCAACTTCCGGTATTTATTCATTTTAAACAAACGAAATACTGACCATTCCATTCAGTTTTTCATCGGTGTAGGCCACAAGTTCTTTATTCTTTACCCTGATCTTATTCCAGTAATAATTCCCTGCAAATCTGCTTTCAAGCACTTCGGCTTCAAGACCGTTTTCTGTGATTTTTATTTCTTTGGGATAGTAGGAGAATTTCGGCAGCTGAAAATCAGCCGCTTCAGTTTCATTGAAGATATTAACTTCCCCGAATAATTTGGCAACATACGAGTTGTAGGGACGTCTGTAAGTTTCCTCCGGACTGTCATTCTGGATCAGTCTTCCGCCCTGAAGAATAACGATCTGATCAAGCCATGGCATGATATCCTGAAGTTCGTGGGTGGAAATGATCAGGGAAATCTGATGCTGTTTTACGTACCGGAAAAGCCTTTCCCTGAGTTCAATCTTTCTTGGGAAATCCAGGTTACTGAACGGTTCATCCAGAATGAGCAGTTTTGGCAATACGGAAAGTGCTCTTGCAATAGCTACCCGCTGCTGCTGTCCGCCGCTCAGGTATTTTGGAAGTACATTGGCAAACTCCTGAAGTCCTACAACATCAAGTAGTTCCAGGACAATTTCCTTTTTTTTGCTTAAATTGATATTTGAAATAAACTTACCTACATTTTCCGCTACGGTAGCATACGGCATAAGATCAAAACTCTGAGCTACGGATTTCATTTCTGCTTCTCCGGGTACAAGATTTCCTTTAGGACCTAAAAGCCGGGTTCCGTTAAAAATGATCTCTCCGCTTTCCCAGTCAAGAAGGCCATAGATCAGATTGAGAAGCGTAGATTTCCCACATCCGCTTTCTCCTGCAAGGGCAATAATCCTGTTTTCCTCAAATCGTAGATTAAGGTTCTGAAACAGGGGTTTATCGGGATTGTGAGAGAAAAATAAATTGTTTATTTCTAATAGCATATTACAAATGTAAGGTTTTTATGAAAACATAATTTTTTTTATTATATTAGCGGAAGTAATAAAAATAAATCAAAAATGAGAAAAAAACTGTTTTCACTAGCTATTCCTGCTTTATTCGTTGCTGCGGTAATGGTTTCTTGTAAAAAAGACAAACCGCTTACGAGTGAAAGTAATGAGGTAACGACTACCAAAGAAGGAAGTCAGTACACATTGGATACGCTAAACAGTAAGGTTGAATGGAAAGGGTATAAAGTATTCAAATCTGAGAATACAAGCCACTTTGGAACCATCAGGTTTGAAAGCGGAGATGTAACGGTGAAAGACGGAAAACTGGAAAGCGGTAAATTCGTTGCTGATATGAATTCCTTAACTTCAGTGGATCTTAAAGACAGTCCTGAAGATATGGGGAAACTGAATGGTCACCTGAAGAGCGGAGATTTCTTCGAAGTTGAAAAATTCCCAACAGCTTCTTATGAAATTACAAAAGTGACTCCTGCTACGGAAGGAGATTACAATACGCTTTTAGATGGTAACCTGACCATTAAAGGAATTACAAAACCGGTTCAGTTCAAAGCTAATGTTTCTGTGAAAGAAGGAGAAGTGAGTGTAGCTACCGAACCGAAAGATATCAAAAGAGAAGAGTTTGGAGTGAAGTTCCAGGCTCCGGCTGAAAACGGAGTGATTAAAGATGAGGTAACGCTTCAGATCAACGTGAAGGCTTTAGAAAAGAAATAATTTTTTTATTTAAGTGAAATAAGTGATTGAAGTCTGCCTCCCCGAAAAAGAGGCAGATTTTTTTATGAGTCAATTAATTATTAAACTTAAAAGTCGTATTTTTGCAAAACATTTTGAAAGGGTAAAATAATGATAGAAAAGATAGAAGAACTACTGATCGAAGTAAACAGCTTCAATGCTACCTCTAAGGAAGATATCGAAAACTTCCGGATCAAGTACAACGGTAAAAAAGGGGTTCTTAATGATTTTTTTGAAAAATTTAAAGAAGTTCCTAACGACCAGAAGAAAGAATTCGGACAGAAGATCAATACTTTAAAGCAGGCTGTAGCTGTAAAATTAGAAGATTTAAAAAATGCTTCCGCATCTTCTATTGTCCTGGAAAAAGAAGATCTTACAAGACCGGCCTTTCCGTTGGAATTAGGATCAAGACATCCGATCAACCTGGTTAAAAACAGAATTATTGAAATCTTCAAATCGATCGGTTTTGCGGTAGCAGACGGTCCTGAGATTGAAGATGACTGGCATAACTTTACTGCACTGAACCTTCCGGAATACCACCCGGCAAGAGATATGCAGGATACGTTCTTCATTGAGCAGAATCCGGATATTCTTTTAAGAACGCATACTTCTTCCGTACAGACCCGTTATATGGAAGAAAATCAGCCGCCGATCAGAATCTTATCTCCGGGAAGGGTTTTCAGAAATGAAGCGATCTCTTCACGTTCTCACTGTATTTTCCACCAGATTGAAGGGTTGTACATAGATGAGAATGTAAGCTTTGCTGACCTGAAACAGACGATCCAGTTCTTTACTACTGAACTTTTCGGTAAATCTAAAATCAGAATGAGACCTTCTTTCTTCCCGTTCACAGAGCCAAGTGCTGAAATTGATGTGTATTGGGGATTGAACTCTGAAACTGATTACAGAATCACCAAAGGAACAGGATGGCTGGAAATCATGGGCTGCGGAATGGTAGACCCTGCCGTACTGAAAAATGTGAATATTGATGCTGAAAAATATTCAGGATATGCATTCGGAATGGGAATTGAAAGAATCACCATGCTGCTGTACCAGATGAGTGATATCAGAATGTTCTTTGAAAATGATATCAGAACACTGGAACAGTTCAAAACATTATAAAAAATAAACCTCCGGAGCTCCGGAGGTTTTTGTTTTTAATTACTGACCTAAGAAACAAAACGTAATTAAAAACTGATCTTATTGAAAAATTTACACGTGTCTGTTTCTTATGTCCATACTTCGGATCTGCTGTTCTGGAATTGAAGTATTGACATGCTGCAGTCTTCTTGCTGCTCTATTATAAAGACAACCGATGCTCACCATATATTACATTTAAAATAAAAAATGTCTGTAAAAAATTACAGACATTCGTAGATTAAAAAAACTAATGATCAGTTTATTTGGTAAACTTTAAAGGATACTTTACATTTTTATAGCCATCGATACTGGCTTTCAGAGATCCTACGGCAAGCTCAGCCTTAAGAAGCATCGGTACATGATTGGCGTCATTGGAAACCCACATCGTTACGCCTTCTTTTTCTTTAAATACTCTTCCGCTTTTCACTGAAGGGATAATTTTCAGACAGTTGATGGTTCCGAATTTGGTTTTTAAATTTTCTGTTCCTATGACTTTCAGCTGAAAAGGAAACATTTCATCATCTATCCAAACATTCATATTGATGATGGTACCTACTTTTAATTCATCAGGGCTTTTGCTTCGCAGATAATAGAAACATGAAAGCATATCCTGAACTCCTTTTACAGATTTCAGTACTTTGGAACCATTGGCAGGTGTTTTCTTGTCTGTTAAGATCAAAGTATTGTTATCATGATTGAAAACGGTTTCAAGATGCTGGCGATAGCTTCCCTCACGTACATTTCTTACATAGAAACTTGGTAAACCGGTCTCAGTATTGATGAAACTTTCATACAAATCTTCCACCTTGAAGAATGCTTTTACGGCTCCGGTAGTCTGCCCGGTTCCTTTCACATACAGATGCGGCACTCCTTTATAATTGGTCTTTTGGGTTGTAAGATTGGCAGTTCCTGCATTCAGAAACCCGTAATGGATTCTTAGGGTGATCGATTCGCCGTCTGCGACATTATCAATCTGGGCAGAGCCTAAAAAGAATATAAATACTGCAAAGAGGTTTAAAATTTTCTTCATAACAAGACATTTACAAAAACATTGCCAAATTTAAAATCTTCATTGATAGATATTTGACAAATCTCAGGTTTTTATTTAGAATCAATTAAATATGCTTCGCATTAAAATTAGTAAATTTGCATTTACATGTATAATTAAATTATCTTAAATTATGATAACCACTGATATATTGATCATAGGGGCGGGACCTACAGGACTTTTTGCAGTTTTTGAAGCTGGTTTATTAAAAATGAAGTGTCATATTATTGATGCACTTCCGCAGCCGGGAGGGCAATTGGCTGAACTTTATCCTAAGAAACCTATTTTCGATATTCCGGGGTATCCTTCAGTGAATGCTGGGGAATTGGTGGATAATTTAATGGAGCAGATCAAGCAGTTTCAGCCGGGGTTCACTTTGGGAGAAACAGCCGTTTCTTATACAAAAGTTGACGAAGAGTGGTTTGAAGTAGTTACAAATAAAGGAACCGTTCACCGATGTAAAGCTATTGCCATTGCAGGTGGATTGGGAACTTTTGAACCTAGAAAGCCTACTTTTGAAAATGTAGCGGATTATGAAGAAAAAGGACTTGAGTATTTCGTTAAGGAACCTGAGCACTTCAGAAACAAAAAAGTAGTAATTGCCGGAGGTGGTGATTCTGCTCTTGACTGGAGTATTTTCCTTTCTAACGTAGCCAGTGAAGTAACGCTGATCCACAGAAGAAATGAGTTCAGAGGGGCTTTGGATTCTGTAGAAAAAGTTCAGGATCTTAAAAATCAGGGGAAAATTAAATTAATTACACCTGCTGAAGTAACCGGGATCAAAGGTGATGGTAAAGTAGAAGCAATTACTGTAGAAAAAGAAGGTGAAGAAGCTTACGATATTGAAACGGATTACTTTATTCCTTTATTCGGATTGACGCCTAAGTTGGGTGAGATCGGAAACTGGGGACTGAATATAGAGAAAAATGCCATCGTCGTAAACAACGCTCTTGATTATCAAACCAATATTGACGGGATTTATGCCATCGGAGATATCAACACATATCCTGGAAAACTGAAGCTGATCCTTTGTGGTTTCCACGAAGCTACCCTGATGTGTCAGAGTGTATATAACAGACTCAATCCCGGTAAAAAATTCGTATTAAAATATACAACGGTAAGTGGAGTAGACGGATTCGACGGAAGCCGTAAAGAAGCAGAGAAGGCGGTTGTGAAAAAAATTGACTAATTTTGCAGAATTATGTCAGATATTAATATTAAAATCACCGACAGAGAAGGGGTAACCCACGATGTCGTAGCGCCTACGGATATGTCCATGAACTTAATGGAGATCATCCGTTCCTATGAATTGGCAGAAGAAGGTACGATTGGTGTATGTGGAGGAATGGCGATGTGTGCTTCATGTCAGGTTTATGTAATCAATGATCCTGGTCTGGAACCGATGGGAGATGAAGAAGATGCCATGCTTGCTGAAGCTTTCCATGTGAAAGATAACAGCCGATTAGGATGCCAGCTGCACATAGTGGATGAAATGGAGGGACTAGAAGTGGAAATTGCTCCTTATCCATAGAAGAAATATTTTTTAATCTTAATAAGAAACCCCGTCCGAATTTTTCGGACGGGGTTTTCTTTTCAATCAGGTTTCTGTATTCTTTTGTTAGAAATAATCACTGAAAGGAATAATTCCAAAATCTTTAATTGTCTCAGTATTCACTTTCCTTTTGATATCTCCATTTTCATAGGATTCCATTTCCTGTATAACTTTAAAAAGAATAAAATTGTTCCTATTTTTATCATATTTAAAAGTAATTGTTTTTTTTATTTTCATTCCGCTGGGAAGATTGGTAGAAACTGAAATAAAGGAAAAACCATTCTTTTTAATTTTTACTTCTTTAAACGGGTCTTTTTCATCTTCACTGCAAAATGAACAAGGGACAATATTTGAATTAGTCCATGAAGTTGATTTGTCTTTGTCTTTATCTTCATATAGAATTACTGTGGCTACTCTGCATACTCTCGATCCATCCTCATCATCATAGCTGCCTTTACATTTAATTTCCCGTATATAAATTTCATCCGGGATTTTATCATTATTCAGATCTCCAACATACGTTTTAAATAGGTATTGTTGTTTTTGTGCCTGGTGATTGTTATAAAGCAAACAGCAAAATAAAAAGAGTATACATTTTACAGCCATATTATTTATATTTCCTCCTTAGAAATCCATTTGCCAACCGTAGGTGCCTGATAATTCCTCATTTTTTCCAGCAGGTCATCAATACGATCACTGATCAGGAGCATATCCCTGTTTATCTGCTTTAAAAAGCCTTTGTCAACCATAGTTTGAACCAGATTGATCAGATCATTATAAAATCCGTCAATATTTAAAATGGCGATTGGTTTTTTGTGAAGGCCAAGCTGTGCCCAGGTGATCATCTCGAAAAATTCTTCCAAAGTTCCATAGCCGCCGGGAAGAACGATCACTCCATCGCAAAGCTCGCTCATTCTGGTCTTTCTCTCATGCATCGTTTCTACCAGAACCAGTTCAGTAAGGTTTTTATGAGCAATTTCTTTAGCCTGTAAAAAATGGGGTAGAACACCGGTTACTTTTCCATTTTCACTTAATGCTCCGTTGGCTACCGTTCCCATTAAACCGGTTTGAGAACCGCCGTAAATGAGTTGTATATCTTGTTTCGCTAATGTCTGACCCAGCAAAAATGCCTGTTCTTCATAAATTTTATCTGTGCCAAAGCTTGAGCCACAGAATACGGTTATACTTTTCATTTATTTACAAAAATCTTTTAAATAGTTTCTGACTCCAAAATCAGTTATGCTACCTGCTTTGTTAAAACTTGTACATGCATTATCATTCTGTCCTAACACTAAATATGATATGCCTAGTAAAACATAAGCTTCATGTACTAATGGATTAAATTCAATATCCCGTACTTTTATTCCATCTAATTTGCTAAGAGTCTCTATTGTTTTTTCAAAATTATTCTTATAAAAATATTTATTCCCAGTACTCAATATTGAATATAACTCTTTTTCTTCTTTTGTTTTTAAGTCTCCTATCCATTTTGGGAAAAATTTTTCAACAGTGATCAGCATGTCTTTTCGATATGGATTTTCAAAGTATTGTTCTGATTTTTTTAGGGCCTGAACAAATTCCGATTGATATTGCGGTGTATATGGATCAATAATTTTAATTTGAGTAATGTTATTATCTCTTGTTAACACAAATTCTGCCTTAAAATATAAATCATCACCACTATTATAGGAAGAATCAGAAATATGATTGGTTACAAAACGGTCAAATGTCTTTTCGTTATTAAATACAGGTTTAATGATTTGATTTGCAACGATTACTGTGTCGTTTTTAACGAAATTAATTTGGGGATTAAATTCTGGATTTTTTTTGGTAAAATCATTTTTTTTTAAAAAGGTATATATTTCATTACCTTCCTGAACAAGTAAATAATTTTCATCATACCAATATGTTAGCTCTCTGTCTTTCAGTTTTATTTTATCTTTTAAAAAAACGGCCTCAAACTTCTGATTATTGATTATTAATTCATTGGGTTTGATGTTATAAGAAAGAAAGATAGAATATTTACGATTATTTATTTCTAAACTTTTTCCAGTGGATGGATATACTCTATCCAAAAACCATTCTCCCATTAATTTTTGCGTTTGTGAAAAGGTTTTTAAAGAAATGAATAAACATAATATGAGAATAAGATTTTTCATGGTTCTATATTGTATTACTATATAAGAATATCCAAAATCAAAAGACTTTGGATATTCAGGATAGTTATTTTATTGTTCTATTTCTGAGGAATATTGGCTAAAATATCTTTCAGGAAGCTCCAGAATTTCTGAGCAGAAGGAATATTCGCTTTTTCTTCCGGAGAGTGTGCTCCTCTGATCGTTGGCCCGAAGCTTACCATTTCCATTTCAGGATAGTTGGCCCCGATAATCCCACATTCCAGACCTGCGTGGCAAGCTACTACGTGAGGTTTATCCCCGAACTTTTCAGTATAGATCTTCTCCATAATCTTTACAATCTCTGAACCTGGTTTTGGTTTCCATCCAGGGTAAGAACCGCTGAATACCACATTCATTCCTGCAAGCTCTGCTACAGATTTTAATTGTTCTGCTGTAGAATATTTAGAAGAATCTACTGAAGATCTTGTAAGGTTTAAAATTTTAAGCTCCCCTCCTTTTAATTCAACTCTTGCCACATTGTTGGAAGCCTCTACAAGATCTGCCACATCCGGGCTCATTCTGTAAACTCCGTTGTGAAGAGCTTTTAAAGTAAGGATCACTTTCTTGGAATCTTCTTCTGAAATGGCTTTCTCGGAAGAGGTAGAGTTCTCAATATTGATCTGAATACCTGCCTCCACAGAGGCAAATTCTTCTAAAATTTCCTTTTTAAGAACTGTAGCATCCTGAATGAATTCCTGTGCATTTCTTACAGAGATAATGGCAACAGCTTCTCTTGGGATAGCATTTCTTAATCCGCCACCATCTACAGAGATTAGTTCTACATTCTGATTTTCTATTCCTTTGTAAAGAAGTCTTCCCAGGATGATGTTTGCGTTTCCGAACCCTTTGTGGATATCCATTCCTGAGTGGCCTCCCTGTAATCCTTTCACTTCAATTCTTACAATCTGTCCTTTTGGAGCTTCTGTTGCATAGTTTTGAGTGATCGTAACATCAACACCTCCTGCACAGCCTATATCAATTTCATCATCTTCTTCCGTATCAAGATTCAAAAGGATATCTCCGGTAAGCTGTCCTGGTTTTAGACCGATAGCTCCTGTCATACCTGTTTCCTCATCGATAGTGAATAAAGCTTCCAGGGCAGGATGTGGAATATCTGAGCTTTCAAGGACAGACATGATCGTTGCTACTCCTAAACCGTTATCTGCTCCCAGGGTAGTTCCTTTTGCCTTTACCCAATCCCCATCAATTTCCATTTTGATTCCTTCTGTTTCAAAATCAAAGTTGACATCATTGTTTTTCTGGCAAACCATATCCAGGTGCGATTGCAGTACGATAGATTTACGGTTTTCCATTCCTGCAGTGGCAGGTTTTTTAATAATTACATTTCCTACTTCATCTACAGTAGTCTCAAGTCCTAAGTCTTCACCAAATCCTTTGATGAATGCAATTACTTTTTCCTCTTTTTTTGATGGTCTCGGAACTGCATTTAATTTGGAGAAGTTTTTCCAGATTATTTGCGGTTCTATATTAGATAATTCCATTGAATTTTATTTTTCCCAAATTTACAAAATAAAAAATGCTTCCGTGGGATACAGAAGCATTTTTTGTGAATTGTATAAGGATAAAGAAAGCTATGAGAACTGAAAATAAGTGTTGGTCATCTCCGCTTTCCTTACTTATTGAGGTTTTGTCTGTTTAGCATCCGCATTCACCGTAGATAGGAGTTGTGTATACGGTGCCATCCGGTTTTTCAATCGTGAGTGTACCTTCAAACAGTAAAGCTTCTTCGCCTTTTATTTTTTTACCTTTTACAGAAATCTTGTAATCATCGTTTTCTATTTCTTTGGTCAGTTCTTCATCCACTTCCATATCGCTCGATGAGATAAGGTTCATGGCCAGTCTTTTGCCGTCCAGCATCATATAAGCTGTTTTTCCGGCATCATCTGCATAGATATATCGTTCAGATTCAAAGTCTGCTTTGGTCTTGGCAAAATAGCATGAGCATTCTTTAATTTCTTTGGGAAACGGAATGGTGCCCACCAGAATATCTCCCTGTGAAGTATGGACAGTAGCAGAATCTTTCACGATTTTTGAAGAATCGGCAGCGGTGGAACCTGAAACTGTTTCTTTCTCCTTTTTACAGGCTACCAGCAGAAATGCAGAAAATAAAATGATTAGGTATTTCATGTGTTGTGGTTTTAATATTTTTTAGCCTCTTGCTCTTTCCAGTAGGGTCATCATCAATAAAGAAAGGATTACCAGACTTTCTTCTTCATCATCAATATCGATCAGCCTGTCCAGCTGGAATCTTCTTCCGAAGAATGAAGGCATTTTTTTCAGTTTAAAATAAGCTTTCCCGTCAATTCCTGTTACCGTGTAAGACGGATTAAGGAAATATCCGGTAAACATCCCGATGATAGGAAGCTCACCCACAAAGCTGTCCCAGAATCTTACCCATGCGCTGTCTTCCTGAACTTTAAATTTCGGCTGATCATTAGCATCAAGAATATCATAGCTTGCTTTCCAGATAGAACGCATCCCTTTTCTTGCCAGTCTTCCGAAGTTTTTATTGTCAATAAGATCATTCAAAGAATAAGAAGCATTGAAATCAATCCATTTGTTGGCTCTGATCCGGAAAAGTTCCTTCGATTTGCTCTCATCATTGAAAACGATTACATCTTCCTTCAGTTTAAACATTTTCTGACGTACGTAAGCTACATAATTCCCGTTTTTGTCAGTAATGTTGAAGTCGCTTGCTAAGGTAGTGATTTTGAATTTGAAATCCAGCGGATAGTTAAGGTTGTTAAGTACCATGTTAGTTTATTTTTTTCATATTTAATTTAAGCCGCAAATATAAAGGTTTTTTTAGAGTTCTATGGTATCAGGCGGGATGGGAAATTTTAAAATATCAAAATGAGACATTAATTAAGTGGTCATTGGTCAATTTTTGTTTCGCAAAGTCAATAGTCAATCATCATTCTATAAAAATTCACAGGCGAAGCGAATTGACGATTCATCATTCACACTCAATTATCAACTTTAATCCTTATTTTTGTACTTATGGATTACCCAAGCAAAGTATTGGCAAAGGCGGTGGATGAGATCTCGGGATTGCCCGGTATCGGAAGAAAGACTGCTTTACGATTAGCATTACATTTATTGAAACAGCCTAATTCCAGAGCCGTGAGCCTTGGAAACTCCCTGATTAATCTTGTCAACGAAATAAAATACTGCAAAGAATGTCATAATTTCTCTGATTTTGACGTTTGTGAGATTTGCAGTAATGAGAAAAGAAGCGAAGAACTGGTCTGCATTGTTGAAGACGTAAGGGATGTTATTGCTATAGAAAATACAGGGAAATATACCGGCAGATACCTGATCCTGGGCGGCAAAATATCTCCGATGGAAGGAGTAGGGCCCGGTCAGCTGAATATTCCGAGTATTGAGAGAAAAGTGAATGAAGGTAAGGTAAAGGAATTTATTTTTGCCCTGAGTGCCACAATGGAAGGAGATACAACGGCCTATTATATTTATAAGAAATTTAAAAATGCTAATGTGAATTTTTCAAGCATTGCAAGAGGAATTTCGGTAGGGGATGAGCTGGAATACGCAGATGAAATCTCATTGGGAAGATCAATCATCAACAGATTACCATACAACGAAAAGGATTAATATGAAGCTGTCCGTTATTATTGTCAATTATAATGTAACCCAATTGCTGCGTAACTGTCTTTTATCGCTTCAGAAATATATACAGGAAGTAGAATATGAGATTTTGGTTATTGATAATGCTTCTGCAGACAGTTCGTGGAAGGAACTTATTCCTGAGTTTTCCGATGTACAGTTTATCGCTTCTGAAGTGAACGGAGGTTTTTCAAAAGCTAATAATCAGGCCATACAGAAAGCAAAGGGTGACTATCTGCTCCTTTTAAATCCTGACACGGAATTCGAAGGTTTTTATATGAAAGAACTTCTGGATTTCGCTGATTCCAAAACTGATTTCGGGTGTATGGGGGTACGGATGCATGATGCGGAAGGCAACTTTCTGCCGGAAAGCAAACGCTCAGTTCCGGACATGTTCAATTCGTTTGAAAAGCTGTTCACCAATTTCAGAAAAAACAATTCGAAATCCTATTACAGGAATGATCTGGAAGAAAATGAAATAGCTGAAGTGGAAGTGATTACAGGCGCATTTTTATTGGCTAAAAAAGAAGTCTATCAAAAGATAGGCGGCCTGGATGAAGCCTATTTTATGTATGGGGAAGATATTGATCTCTGTTATACTTTTTTAAGGAACGGCTATAAGAATTTTTATTATGGCAAAGCTTCCATTCTTCATCATAAAGGGGAAAGTACAATAAGGGATGAAGTATATCTGCAGAGGTTTTACGGAGCGATGCAG